>JAJOKN010000068.1:0-14216 GCA_021129815.1 Desulfotomaculum sp.
TCAGCAAATAAACTTTAAGTAATTCTGCCATATTCTTTTCAAGTTATGTTATTTCCACATATACTAAAAAAATCCTTCACAATTCAACTAAAAAAAGTCTATTTCACGCACTTATTTTAATCAATGCCTGTTTAATCGTATCAACAATTCTGTTAAGCTCATTTAAATTGTCAGTATGATTTTCTGTAAGCGGCAAGGTAAATATCTGCCTATAAAACTCCTCTGCCTTTGGAGCTCTGCTGCCTTCTAAAGTACAAACATCTGGATGCCCCACCCATAAGTAATAAGGATGCAAAAACACTGGATAGTAGCACACATCTGTTTCTATTCCTTTTAAATTCAAATATTCCAGTATTTTATGTTTGTTTTCTATCAACTTATCCGACACCAGCTTAAGCGTATAAAAACCTCTGGCATGCACTTTGTTCTTTCCAGTATTAAAATGCTCCTCCCTGTGTGCAGGTACTGCTAAATGTTCTATATCAGAAAATGCTTTATCATAATACTCTGCTACATGAGCCCTATAAGATAGTATCTCATCTATTCTGCCTAACTGAGATAAACCTAAAGCTGCCTGAAGCTCTGTCATCCTATATGGATAACCTAAGTCTTGCATTTCAAAATACCAATGCCCTTCATATTTTGTCAGCATTTCCTTTTCTCTAACAAAACCTTCATCTCTAAACATCCTAAGCCACTGTACCAATTCATCAGAATTTGTAACTACCATCCCACCTTCGCCTGTATAAATGTGCTCACCTTTTCCAAAATTAAATACTACCATGTCCCCAAAATGCGATATCATCTTCCCATCATACTGCGCTCCTAAAGCTGTGGAAGCATCCACTATAACCGCAATATCTTTATTGCTCACTATATTCAGTATAGGTTCAATGTCACAGGGAAAACCGCTGTAATGGTGTAGCACAACAGCTTTTGTGTTTGAATTTATTTTGCTAGCTATCTCTGAAGCATCAACATTTCCTGTGCCGTCTACATCTGCAAATATATTTACGCCTTGTTGATAAAAAACAGCATTAGGCCCCGCTGTTGGACAAAGCGGCGGAACAACAACCTCATCTTTATGTCCCACAGCAGCAGCCATCATCGCTATGTGCATTCCAGCTGCACCGCTTGAAACCGCTACAGCATATTTAACACCACAGTACTGTGCAAACTCTTCTTCGAATTCTCTCACTTTTACACCCATTTGCAAATTGCCTTCTTCTAAAACAGATACAATCGCCTCAATATCTTGTTTAGTAAACCTTTTATTTTTCCCCAATCAAGAACAACTCCTCACTCATTTACTATAAATTATCAAGTTATATTTTACACATTTTTTGCAAATTACACAAAAAACTGTAAATTGCACTTTTATTATAAAATGCATTTAAACAAAAAATTGTCTTCCAAACAAAATCTTGTTTGTAAGCTAGCTATAATATATAATAATAAACATCAAATAAAAATAAAGGGGTTTTTTATGGACAAGAATATCAAAATTCAGCTGTTGAAAAATTTTCCGTTATTTAAAGACTTCAATGATTTTATGCTAAGTAACATAGCTGAAGTTGCCTCAGTAGTTTCATTTAAAAATCAAGAGGTTATATATAAAGAAGGCGAACGTGCTGATTCTTTTTTTTTAGTGGTAAAAGGCAAAGTTACACTATATAAAAAAACTAGCTCCAACAGCGATGTTGCTGTGTACACTTTAGAAGCTGGCAGTATGTTCGGTGAAATGTCTTATTTTAATCAAGCAGGACTCAGGACATTTACTGCAAAGGCACATCCGGATACTGTGCTGTTTAAAATTCCACATGCATTGCTTGCTTTGCTGCAGCAGAACAACAAAATAACAAATAATTTAATGAATGCAATAACTGCAAAGCAGCAGCAGTACTTCACTCAGACTGCAAGTATACTTGAAAGAGCACAAAAATCAAGCAGCAATTTGCAAACAAGGGAGCAAAAAAATACCACTGCTCCTGAGTCAAGCGATTCTAAAATAAAACGAAACACGCAGGCAGCAGTACAAAAAGACAATCAAACCGCTATAAGAGATAAAATCAATAAAATAATCTCATCTACTGCTGACAAAGACAAAGCTATATCACACCACAATAAAACAGAACAAGACTATAAAAATATGCTATACGATCAAAAATACACTTGTCCAGTGTGTAAAAATAAGTTTTTTACACCTAAAGTTTTATCCAAGCATGTAAGAATTGAAAAAACAGATTCCGACTTTTGCAACCATTACAAAGGAATCAACCCTTTATTTTATGAAATAACTGTGTGTCCTAATTGTGCTTACAGTTTTACTGGCTTCAAACCAGAAAAACTCGGCAACAAATCTTTAAAGCTGTTAAAACCTGTATTAGAGCAATTGCCCAAAAAAAATTTTTGCTGCATTCGGAATATCGATATGGCTATAGAAACTTTCATCTATGCATTAACCTGTCAGGAAGCGCTTCAAGCAAAGAAATCAAAAACTGCTTTGCTCAATTTAAAATTAGCTTGGTTGCATAGATACAAAAATGATACTCAAACAGAAAAAAAATACTTGGAAGCAGCGCTAGGGGACTATTTAACAGCATTTTCAGAAGAAAAGTTGGACATTGAAGGCGAGTTGAAAGTTATGTATATAATTGGAGAGTTTTATAAAAGGCTTGATCAACCTGACATGGCAATACTGTGGTTTAACAAATTAGCAACACACCCTGAAGGCAAAAAACTACCCTTCATAATTAACAAAGCTCGTGAACAGTGGCAAGAACTGCGAGCAAGGTTAAAAGAAAACAACAACTCTGCCAACAGCAACACTTCTACTAACAAATAACAAAACAATTCTATCAATTAACATCAAATAATCTCATCTACAATAAGCCCTATTATCTTTTTAAAATAAGCCACTCTATCCAACACCCACTCAGGAGGCACTTCTCTTATTACTTCCTGAGTTTGGCTGTTGATAACTTGAACAAAAAACTCTCCGCTTTCTTCATGGAGCTTAAACTGCAGGTTTATACGATATATATGCATAGTCTGATTGGCTTGCTCTATAGCCTGCTCCAAAACTTCTTTAGAAGGTTTATCTTCCTCTTTTGTCAGTCCTCTTATCATATCTTCGCTATAGGTTTTATTTTCTTGTTTATTTGACTGAACATGGACTTTCCCTTCTTCTCTAAATCTAGAAGGATGTGTTTTAACTAATGGATCCACACTTGAAATAGTCATATCAACACCTCCTATTGGCAATTCATAACTTTCTTAGCTTTAAAAATCATTTCTTTTTGTCCACAAAAATCCCTTCCACCTGCATCTTTTTGCTGCTGTAAGCACTTAACACTTTTTTAGAACTCCTAACTTCACTTATCTTCTCTCTCAACTGCTTTAATTTGTTATCGGCTGCTTCTTTACACTGTTCTGTAACTTCATTGCATTGCTCGAGCATATTTCGTATGCTCACAAGAAGTTCATCTATCTTTTTCCACTGTTCTGGGTAAATTTTTTTTATCTCTGACCACTCGCCTGAAGTATTTTTTTTATCATCAATTTTAATTTCACCAATAACACTTCCTTTAATCAAAGAGAGCTGCTCATCTAATTTATCTATCTTGCTCATGTACTGCTGTCTTGCGTCCAAAAGCTTTGACAACAAACCCACATCTTCCACCGCATCTTTCATTCTAACAGTTGTTTGCAAAATTTCTCTAATCAATTTTTCTTTTTTAGTCAATATTTCAATGAATTTATCCAACAATAGTTCCCTGCTTTTCATTTTAAATCAGCTGCACTTATAAAAATTTGAAAACCGCAAAATCTAAAGCGCAATTGCATCTGTTTCTTTATTTGACGCATTATCAGCCCTCATACCTTTCTTCTCGCTCTTAACTATTTTCAGCGCTTGGCTCCACGTATCCCGAAGCTCCTCCAACAATTCATGCACTTCCATCAAAATTTGTTTGTCTTTTTTCACATTTGCTGCTATCAACCTTCTGTTAATATAATCATATAAGCTCATCAAATTCTTTGAAATTTCAAATTCTGGCTTTAAAGTAGCCATCAATTCAAGAATTATAGCCTGCACTCTCTGTATATAATGATTTGCTTTTTCTATATTCTTTTCTTCCACACTTTTAATAGCCAGTTTGTTGAACTTCACGGCTCCGTTATACAGCATTAACGTTAACTGCCCAGGCTCAGCGCTGTTTATTTCATTCTTTTGATACTGCATATATGGATCAGTAAGTGACATAACTTATCAACCACCCCAATTAAAATACTAAAATAATCGCTGAAAATCAAACATCAAAAACCAATTAAACCATGTTAAACTGCTGCGCTAACCATAAGCTCTGCTGATTCATCTGATTTATAGCGCGCTCCATAGCCGCAAACTGCGCCCAGTAGCGATCCTCTATTGCTTTTAAGCGATCTTCCCATTCTTTTATTTCTCTGTTGACTCTCAAAATTTCTCTCCCCAAAGTACTGTTATCAAATCCCATCAAGGTATAATCTGTTCCTGCTTTATTAATTATTGCATCTATATAAGTCTCTAGTATCTCTTCTAATCTTCGTGCAATTCCCTTTTCACTGTCAATATGAGAATTCTTTGTAAACAGCTCCATAACTGCATTGATATCATCTTCTAGTGCAGTTCTAAGTCTTTCTTCATCAACGTGTAGTCTTCCACGCTCATAATAGTTCCGCGTTGAAATACCTATTTCAGTTAAAGTATCATATGCTGGATTGCTAGCTCCTGCTACCTTTGATGAGATCTCCCTTCTCATTTTATAGACAACGCCTGACAAAAGATCGTCTCCCCTTAAAAGTCCGCTTCTAGCAAGTTCCTCCCATTTCCTTTCTTGCTCATCGCTGAGCTGTTCGCGCTGTTCATCAGTAAGCGGCAAATAGTTTCTATGCCTCTTTTCAGTTAATTCCTTGTTTATTTTATCTATAGTTGAGTTATACAATTCCACAAACGACTTTATAGATTCCATAACCCCATCTATATCGTTTGAAACAGTAATTTTACTGCTTCCAGTAGCCTTAACAGTCATTGAAATGCCATTTATAGTGAAATTGTTGCTGTTAAATTTAAGCCCTTTAACATCTCCAAAGTCAATTTTAGCATCTGTGCCTGTAACTGCTGTACCTGTTTGGAGTCTGAGTCCTAGAGTATTTGTCCCATCTCCATTCAAATCAGATAAAAAACTACTGTTATCTTTTACTACATTAATTATTGCATCACTTCCCATATCCTCGGTAGTTAAAAAGAACCTATTCAGGCTTGAGTCATATGAAGCCTTTATCCCTAAATCAGCATTGTTTATTTCAGTCACCACATCGTATATAGTCTTACCAGCAGTGTCAAAGCTAAATGTTTGCTCTCTATTTTTTCCTTTCAACGTAAAAGATACCGTACCGCTTATGCCAAACTGCTCGCTCAGAGTTCTAATAGTACCATCGTTTTTTCTTTCTTCTGCTAGTTCTCTTTGACTTCCTATATGCACACCGCTTGCCAAACTATGGACTGTAACTTCATAAGTGCCGCTCATTGCGTTTGCCCCTGCTGTAGCAGTGAGCACGTTCTCATTGGAGGAAACAGCAGTCTTTGCCAAATAAGTGCTTTGCATCTTCATTTTAAAGACATTATCTTCTAAAGCTCTCAAGGAGTTATTTATTTCCCTGTAATCTTCTTGCTTCCATTCTAATATTTGTTTTTGTTGTTCTAGCCTTTCTACTCTCATGCGTTCTATTTTCATTAAGTCATTTATTATTTGCTCTATATCCATACCTGTAGCTAATCCACCAACACGCAACACGCAGCCCTCCCTCCTTTTACATTTTTTTAAACCCTTTCTGTTATCTTTATCGAACCCTGTTAAAAAAAACTTTACACTTTTTTGATTAAAAATTTTTATGCCAAAATCAAAAAGGCATCGAATTCTTTTGCTTAAAAAGCTTTTTCGATGCCAATAGCAGTATTTCAAGATATTTCTTTAATTACTTTAAGCTTTAAGGTTTTTGTTCACTATCTGCTCCGCTATAAAGAGCAAAAGCAAATTCCTTAGGATTAAAGGGTTGTAGATCATCTATTTTTTCACCTACACCGATCATCTTTACAGGAATTTTTAAGTCATTTTTAATAGCAATCACAACTCCGCCTTTTGCTGTACCGTCTAGTTTTGTAAGCACTATACCTGTCACGTTTACTGCTTCGCCAAAAATTTTAGCCTGATTTATAGCGTTTTGTCCCGTTGTCGCATCGAGTACCAGCAGAGTTTCGTGCGGTGCGCCTTTAATTTCCCTTGCTGCTATTCTGTTTATTTTTTTAAGCTCTTCCATCAAGTTGCTCTTGGTATGCAAGCGCCCAGCGGTGTCGATTATCAAAATATCCATCTTCCTAGCGCGCGCCGCATGCACCGCATCATATACCACTGCTCCTGGATCTGCTCCTTCTGAATGTTTTATTATTTCCGCATCTGCTCTTTTAGCCCAAATTTCCAGCTGGTCAATTGCTGCTGCTCTGAAAGTATCAGCTGCTGCAAGCATCACTTTTTTGCCCTGTTGTTTAAAATAGTGAGCGAGTTTCCCTATAGTGGTGGTTTTGCCAACACCGTTTACACCTACTACTGATATCACTGTAAGCCCTTCTTTATTTATGTTTATGTCACTCGTATCTTCACCCAATATCAATTTTAATTCTTCTTGAAAGAAAACTTTCAGCATCGATGCATCATCTGTGTTTGCTTCCTTTGCTCTCTGCCTTATTTTCTCTACAAGCTCCATAGCAGTATTTACACCTACATCAGCTTGAATGAGCGCTTCTTCCAGTTCTTCATACATCTCTTCATCTATCTTTTTTCTTTGCAATACAATTTGTTCCACCTTTTCAACCAATGCTTTGCGCGTTTTAGAAAGCCCTTTTTTTAACCTATCAAAAAAACCCATGTCATCACCCCATTATAATTTTATAGAAAATATCTTTGATGCCCCATTGTGCGTAGTCACACCGTAAGCCACTTCTGCTCTTTCCATAGTGGGCTTACGATGAGTTATCGCTATAATTTGAATTTTAACTTTAAATTCAAAATTTTTTCTCTGTGGCTTTCCAACTGCTCTTCTTTTAACTTAACTTTGCTTTCTAATTGTTCAAATTCTACCAAATGATTGTTTTTGCTGCTGAGCTCTGCCTTAAGCACTTTAATTTTATTCTTTAAATCACTTATCTTTAAATTTAATTCCTTAAGATCCGCACACAACAATGTCACTTCTAGTTTTTTGCATTCATCAAATACTTTCCTCCAAAGCTTGAGCTTATCTGCTTCTTTCTTTAAAGACTCAAGCTGCACACAGAGTTCAGCAATCAAATCATCTAAGCGCAATAAGTCTCTTTCAGCGCTTTCTAGCTTTTTAATCGCTTCTTCTTTTTGCATGCGGTATTTAAATATATCTGCCGCTTCTTCAATCAACAATCGTCTTTTTTCAGGCGAACCATAGAGTATTTCATCAACCCGCCCCTGTCTTACCACAGCATAAGAATATCTGCCGATACCTGTGCCGGACAATAAATTATGAATATCTTTCAATCGACATTTTGTTTATAAAAAAAGAACTCTCTCCAGAGCGAAATAACCGCCTCGTCAACATTATTTCAGAATACTCCAATGGGAAAAAATGAGTGCTGTTATCAAATGTCACTGATACTTCACACATGCCCATCTTTTTGCGCTCATTGCTTCCTGCAAAGATTATTTCTTCAGCGCGGCTGCTCCGCAGCAAAGAATAACGCTGTTCGCCAAGCACCCAGCTAACAGCGTCAGCAATATTGCTCTTACCACTGCCATTAGGACCTATTATAACTGTAAATGCTTTAAAAATATCTATGCATGTCCTATCTGCAAAGGATTTAAAGCCCTGTATGCAAATTTGCTTTAGCATAAAGCAAGTAAAACCCTCTCATTATTTTACTTTTTATCATATTCACGCAATGCTTTTTTTGCAGCACATTGCTCAGCTTCTTTTTTTGATCGCCCATGTCCCCGTCCTATTTCTTTACCTCTGTAAATCACTGCTGCAGTAAATTTTTTTGCATGGTCTGGTCCTTCTTCTTTAATTATCACATAGCTAAGCGGATCCTTTGAATGCTTCTGAATCAATTCTTGTAGCTCAGTTTTATAATCTTTTTCTGCTTTTCCACTGGTAACATCTTTTATTATTGGAGAGAGAGCTCTTAATGCAAACTCTCTAACGGTATCAAGTCCTTGATCTATGTATATCGCCCCCAACAAAGCCTCAAAAGCATCTGCCAATATGCTGGGTCTCTTTCTGCCACCAGAGCGTTCTTCTCCTTTTCCCATAAATATAAATTCTCCAAGCGAAAGGTTTGAAGCTGCTCTTGCTAGGGAAGGCTCACACACAATTGCAGCTCGCAGTTTGGTAAGCTCTCCTTCCGTATAATGGGGATAAGATTTATACAAATATTCGCTTATTACTAACTCCAACACCGCATCTCCTAAAAACTCAAGGCGCTGGTTATTGCTATCAACTGTATTTTTTTTATCGCTAGCGTAAGAACTGTGCGTCAGCGCTTGATTTAGAAGTTTTACATCGTTCCAATTTATACCTAACCGCTTAATAATGTCTATACTTTTTTTGTCCACCTTATCCACCTTTAATCAATTTAATCTGTGTACTTTTTAAAGGCAATTGTAACGTTGTGCCCCCCAAAACCTAAGTTGTTGGATAAAACTGTATTTATTTGGCTTTCCCTTGCCTTATTGGGCACATAATCCAAGTCGCACTCGGGATCTGGGTTTTCATAGTTTATAGTTGGGGGAATTATGCCGTGAAAAACTGTAAGAACAGAGGCCACTGCTTCCACTCCACCTGCTGCTCCTAAAAGGTGACCTATCATTGATTTTATGGAGCTTATCGGTATATCATAAGCGCGTTTACCAAACACCTTCTTTATAGCAAGCGTTTCCAATTTATCATTTAGCGGGGTGGAAGTACCGTGAGCGTTTATATAGCTTATATCCTCTGGAGTTAAACCTGCTTCATCCATTGCCTTTTTCATGGCTTTTGCTGCACCTAAACCTTCTGGATCAGGGGCAGTGATGTGATAAGCGTCACAGGTCACACCATAACCCACTATTTCTGCATAAATTTTGGCACCACGAGCTTTAGCATGTTCAAGTGTCTCCAATACCAGTATGCCTGCACCTTCACCCATGACAAAGCCATCTCTTTTAGCATCAAACGGCCTTGAAGCTTTTTGAGGTTCATCGTTATATGTGCTTAAAGCTTTCATAGCTGAAAAGCCTGCTATGCTTATAGGCACTATTGCTGCTTCTGTTCCACCTGTAACTATAACATCGAGTTCTCCATTTTTTAAAAGTCTAAAGCTATCTCCAATAGCGTTATTGCTGGATGCACAGGCAGTAACAACAGACGAATTAAAACCTTTAAAACCAAAAGCCATGGCTACCTGACCTGAAGCCATATTTATAATTTTCATTGGAACAGTAAGAGGGCTTACACGCCCTGGACCTCGTTCTAACAATATTTTAGATTGTTCAAACACAGTGCTTATTCCACCTATGCCAGAGCCTATAACAACTCCAATGCGCTCACTATCTTCGTTATTCAAATCCAAGCCTGCATCATCTGTCGCCATTTTGGACGCAGCTACAGCAAATTGCACAAATCTATCCATACGACGTGCTTCTTTCTTGTCTATGTAATCCCCAACATTGAAATCTTTAACCTCTCCTGCAATCTGCACCTTGTAATCACTGACATCAAACTGTGTAATCCTATCAACACCTGACGTACCAGAAATCAAAGCTTCCCAAAATTTATTCAAGCCTGTCCCTATTGGAGAAATTACACCCATCCCAGTTACAACAACTCGTTTACCCAAAGCTTATCCTCCCCTCAAGGCTTAAAAAACCTCTCTTAAAAGTCCGGGATAAATTAATTAAAGCTCTCCCGGCGACCCATTTTGATAACTGCTTAAGTATTATTGCATTTTTTGCTGTACAAATTTAACTGCGTCCCCAACAGTACGTATCCTCTCAGCTTCCTCATCGGGAATTTGCATGTCAAATTCTTCTTCCATAGCCATAACCAACTCAACTATATCTAAAGAATCAGCTCCTAAATCATCAACAAAAGAGCTATTAAGAGTAACTTGATCCTTTTCTATATCTAATTGTTCTACAATTATTCTCTGCATCCTTTCAAATATATCATCCATGATGTTATGCTCGCCTCCCTTCAGTAGTTTAAATCACAGACGTAAGCCCCCCGTCAACTGCAATCACCTGTCCAGTTATGTAATCAGCCGCATCGCTGCATAAAAAAACAACCGTGCCTGCCACTTCTTTGAGCTTTCCAAAGCGCTTAAGAGGCAGGTGTTCACACAATTTATTTTTAATCTCCTCTGATAATGCCTCTGTCATATCGGTATCGATAAACCCAGGTGCAACTGCATTGACAGTTATGTTGCGAGATCCCAGTTCTGCAGCTAAAGAACGCGTAAACCCTATAATTCCAGATTTAGATGCAGAGTAATTGACTTGCCCAGCATTGCCCTTTAACCCCACCACAGAAGCAATGTTTATGATTCTGCCTTTTTTAGCTTTTAACATAACCCTAGCTACCGCTCTGCAACAATTGAACACTCCTTTTAAATTAGTATTTATTACTGCATCCCAGTCTTCATCTTTCATTCTCATTATGAGATTATCTCGAGTAATGCCAGCATTATTCACCAAAATTTCTAAACTCTTAAATTCATCCAGCACCTGATCTATCATATTTTTTACCTGCTCAAAAGATGCAACATCAGCTTGAATAACAAGCGCTTTAACTCCGTGCTCTTTTACTAGTTCGGCAGTTTCTTTTGCAGCTTTTTCTTGCCCCGCATAATTTATTACCACATTTGCCCCTGCTTTTGCAAGTTCAACAGCTATCGCACGCCCAATTCCTCTAGAAGCACCTGTGACCAGGGCAGTCCTGCCGCTTAGGAACATTTTAGCTGACCCCCTTAAGCTTTCGCAAGTGTTTTTAGCAATAAAAAGCTTTTGTAATTTAATACAAAATTTTATTTATTCATTAAGCTAACAATCAGCTTTTCCTCAAAAGCAACTTTACGCTGTCATTCATAGATTTAATGTCCTCTACATTCAACAAAAGTTTTATACCTTTTCCTAACGTCCGCTTTATCAAACCGCTGAGCACCTTATTCGGTCCCACTTCAACAAAAGTATCGAAACCATCGTTAAAGATGCGTTCTATGCTTTCCTGCCAGCGCACAGGGCTGTATACCTGTTTTATCAGCATATCTCTTGCTTCATCCGGAGATGATATATAATCAGCACTCACATTTGATATAACAGGTACATTTAATTCTTTAAATTTTACATTCTTTATATGCTCAGATAGTTTTTGCGCTGCTGATTTCATCAAGCTTGAGTGAAAAGGTCCGCTCACCTTTAACACAACGCACTTTTTAGCGCCTAAAGATTTAGCTTTATCCAAAGCAAGTTCAATTCCATCTTTCGTTCCAGCTATGACTATTTGACCCGGGCAATTGTAATTCACTGGTTCTACAATATGTCCATCGCTTGACAGCTGCTTGCACAGCTCATCAACAGCCTCTCTATCCATTCCTAAAATAGCAGCCATCTTTCCATCTCCAGCTGCTTCTTGCATATATTTGCCGCGAAGCTGAACCAATTTCACAGCTTCTCCAAAATCAAGCACGCCTGCATACACAAGTGCTGAATACTCCCCCAAACTGTGACCCAAAGCAGCACAAGCCCAAATCCCTTTAGTTTTCAATACCTCCTGTATTGCAGTGCTCACAGTTAACAAAAGCGACTGAGTATTTATAGTTTGATTTATAACATCAGCTGGGCCTTCAAAGCACACTTTAGCGACATCATATCCCAGTGCATCACTGGCTCTGTCAAATACCTCTTTTGCTTCTTTAAAATTATCATAAATCTCTTTGCACATACCCACATACTGCGAGCCCTGGCCTGGAAATACAAATGCAACTTTCAAAATACTTCCTCCTTCTTTAACTGCTATCTATCCCTGTAAACGGAGCAGTCTCTCAATTACTTCCTCTGCACCTTTAACAACGTCTTCAATTATCTCTTTTGCTGGTTGTATCTTTTTAACCATACCGCACACCTGTCCAGCCATGACAGATCCATACTCAATATCTCCATCTACCATTGCAGCCTTTAACTTTCCTACTCCCAACTTTTTCAACTCTTCTGGAGGTGTGCCCAAGCTTTCCAGCTCTTCGAATCTTTTAGTTAATTTATTTTTCAACACACGGACAGGATGACCTGTGCTGCGCCCAGTAACTACTGCATCGCGATCTTTAGCTTTTATAAGCATTTGCTTTACATTATCATGAATTGTACACTCTTTAGCACACATAAACCTAGTCCCCATCTGAACTCCCACTGCTCCCAAAGCCAGTGCTGCAACCAAACCTCGCCCATCATATATACCGCCTGCAGCAATCACGGGAATATCAACTGCATCGACCACTTGAGGCACCATCGGCATTGTAGAAAGCTCACCGATATGTCCTCCCGACTCTCCTCCTTCTGCAATTACAGCGTCTACGCCTGATCTTTCCATCCTCTGCGCCAATGCCACAGATGGAATAACTGGAATAACTTTTGTTCCAACTTCTTTGAGTTTAGGTATGTATTTACCAGGATTTCCCGCACCGGTAGTGACAACAGGAACGCGTTCCTTAATCACTACTTCCATAACTTGCTCTGCATGAGCTGACATCAACATCACATTTACGCCAAAAGGCTTAACCGTCTTTTCTCTTACTTTATGAATCTGTTCTTCTACCCATTCAGGAGGTGAATGACCTGTTCCTATTATGCCAAGCCCTCCAGCCTCAGATACTGCTGCAACCAATTCAGCAGTTGATACCCAAGCCATGCCTCCTTGTAAAATAGGATATTCAATTCCCAACAAATCACATAACTTAGTTCTTATCACAACTACTCCTCCTAAAATAATAATTTAAATTACAACACCAAAAAAATTAAACCCACCTTATCACTGCAGCTCCCCAAGTAAGACCTGCACCAAACGCAATTGTCAAGATATTATCACCTGTATTTATAAGCCCTTGTTCTAGCGCTTCATCCATAGCCAAAATTATAGATGAAGCACTGGTATTTCCATATTTGTGGATATTGACCATAACTTTTTCCATTGGCAAACCGAGTTTTTTAGCTGCATGTTCAATAATGCGTATGTTAGCTTGATGTGGTATCAATAAGCTTATATCCTCTTTGCTTAAACCTGCAAGCTCAAGAGTTTTTAAAGATCCTTCTTCCATTACTTTCGCTGCAAATTTAAATACTTCTTTTCCGTTCATCGATATAAAGTGCTTACCATTGCGTACAGATTCAACAGTCAAAGGAATGCGTGAACCCGCTCCAGGTAACGTAAGTAAATCCCATCCAGCACCTTCTGCTGCTAAGTGCGCTGACAGAATGCCATATCCTTTATCCACTGGTCCCACTACTACAGCCCCTGCGCCATCACCAAAGAGCACACAGGTTTCCCTGTCACCCCAATTCACTGCTTTTGATAATACTTCCGAAGCCACAACGAGCACATATTTAGCAGTACCTGTATTTACAAACTGCTGCGCCACAATCAGCGCATAAATAAAGCCCGAACAAGCAGCAGATAGATCAAACGCTGCAGCTCTAGTACACTTAAGTTTATACTGCAGGATACACGCAGTAGCAGGAAAATGCATGTCAGGTGTGCTCGTTGCTACTATTATAAGGTCAATTGCTTTCGGCAATACTTTTGCTGCATCAAGTGCTTTTTTTGCAGCAGGAATAGCTATATCTGATGCCGCTTGTTCTGGCAACGCAATCCTTCGCTGTTTTATACCTGTCCGCGTTGAAATCCATTCATCGCTTGTATCTACCATCTTTTCTAAATCATCATTTTTAAGCACCCTATCTGGCACATATGAACCAACTCCCAATATTCCTGCAGATATAGCTTTTTTATCACTCATCTGTATAATGCTCAACATTCATATAACGCCACCTTATTCTTCCTGACAACAATTAACAACTAATTTCTTTAATGCTTTTCAATATGGATTTTACCAGATTATTCGATACAGC
>JAJOKN010000068.1:14316-20094 GCA_021129815.1 Desulfotomaculum sp.
AGATTATTCGATACAGCGTCTTTAGCAACGCGTATAGCATTTTTTACCGCATGTGCCTTAGAACTGCCGTGTCCTATGATGCTAACCCCATTTACTCCTAAAAGCGGTGCTCCACCATACTGTGAGTAATCAATATGCTGCTTGAACAAATCGGTTACCTTAACTGTTTTTTCTAAATCAATTTCTGCCTGCAACTTGTTATAAACTATGTCATTTAGCACTTTATACAAAAACACTGCCACACCTTCCATAGTCTTCAGTATTACATTGCCGACAAAGCCATCGCAAACAACAACATCAACGTCACCGCTGTGCAGCTCTCTGCTTTCTACATTTCCTATAAAATTGATATAACCTGTTTCTTTCAATATAACATATGCTGACTTTGTGAGCTCATTTCCTTTGTTCTCTTCTGATCCAATATTTATAAGCCCCACTGTAGGATTTAAAATACCAAGCACTTTTTCTGCATACAATGAACCCATAATTGCAAATTGTTGTAAGTGATGAGCTTTGCAATCCACATTGGCACCTGCATCTAAAAGCACAGTAAATCCTTTAACAGTAGGTATCATAATAGCTATAGCAGGTCTATCGATACCCTCTATTCTACCCAGCCCAAAAAGAGAAGCAGCCATAGCCGCTCCAGTATTGCCCATAGAAACTACCGCATCTGCTTTGCCTTCCTTAACTAAAGCATTAGCAACAATAATGCTGGAGTTAGGTTTTTTGCGCAATGCTATAGCAGGATGTTCATCCATTTTTATAGTTTCCGGAGCATGTTTTATTGTAATTAATTCTTCCTTTTCCGCTCTGCATTTGATCAGTTCTTCTCTGATAACTGATTTATCGCCTACTAAAATTATTTCTACTTGATATTCTCTAGCAGCCAAAACAGCACCACGCACAGTTTCGTAAGGAGCATAATCTCCTCCCATACATTCAAACGCTATTCGCATAAGTTTTCCTCCCCTGCAACTGCAAAAACCACAAAAACACCTTCAAACACTTTTTGACCCCTTACTTTAGATAACACAGATATCTTATAGCGCCTTCCAGTAACAGAAATGATTTTTGCTTCTGCTATAACGCGTTCCCCTAGCTTAACAGGCTTTTTAAAGCTTGCTTTTACGCTACCGGTAAGCGCGGTGGCAGCGTCCACTATGGCCACTGCTAAAGAATTTGCCTGAGCAAACAAATAATGCCCACGTGCTATCAAATTTTTTTTAAACACCATGTCTTTAGTTATTGTTAAAATTGACGTTCCTCTTTTGCCTATCAATATATCCAATAACTCCCCAACAAGCTCACCATATGATAACGACTTCACTGAATCTATGCTTCCTCTTGCCAACTGCTTGATTCTCTCTCTTAATTCTGGAATTTTCAGCTCTGAACGGTCCAAGCGAATTGTCTGCACACTTACATTAAATACTTGTGCAAGTTCTTCATCTGTTAAAAAAGGATTTCGTTTGATGTATTCAACCAACTCTTTTTGCCTCTTGAGTTTTAAACTGCATTTTTTATTCAATTCCATAAAAAATAACCACCTGTTATTTTAATACCAGGTACTAAAATAATTATACTAATAACAACAAAAAAAGCAAGCTTAAATTGGAATAATAAGGATAAGCTATACCAGAATTAAAAACATTAGAATCTGCAATAAAAGACCAATCGCTCGATACAGCTATAGGCACACCAATAGAATGACCACCTCCTAATACTATGCTGACAGTTGGTTTACTCATCACAGCAATCATTTCAGCAATGCAATGCCCTGCATCTACGTCTCTGCCTACTGTATTTAATATGATCAATATTTATTCATTTCCACATTTGCAAGTATAATACATAAACACAAAACAAAGAGCACACAAGTTTTTATAACTTGTGTGCTCTAATAAGCAGGATTTTGCCTTCATTATACCTCCATAATAATAGGTAAAATCATAGGTCGCCTTCTCGTCTTCTCATATAAAAATTTACTCAATGTATCACGGACCAAAGACTTTATAGCCGACCATTCTTTTATGTTGCGGCTGCTGCATTTTTGCAAAGCGCTCTTTACTTTTTCTTTAGCCATGTCTATAAGCTGCTCAGACTCTCTAACATAAACAAATCCTCGTGAAACAATATCTGGGCCTGCAATTACCAATCCATTTTCACTGCTGATAGTTATAACTACTATCAATATTCCGTCCTGCGATAATTGCCTGCGATCACGCAACACAATATTTCCAACATCTCCTACACCCAAACCATCTATCATCACTTGTCCTGCAGCTATTTTACCTGCTATACGGCCATGGTTTTTAGTAAATTCAAAGACTGTTCCATTTTCACCAACAAAAATATTTTCAGGAGGTATCCCCATCTCTTTAGCCAGCTCAGCATGCTTTATAAGCATTCGATGCTCACCATGTACAGGAATAAAAAATTTGGGCTTTAAAAAGTTTATCATCAATTTCAGCTCTTCCTGACTTGCATGTCCAGAAACATGTATTCCAGAAACAGACTCATAAATAACATTCGCACCTTTTTTAAACAATAAATTTATTATTCTGCCCACCAGCTTTTCATTTCCTGGTATAGGAGTAGCAGAAATTATAACTGTATCTCCTGGTAATATTTCAACTTGCTTGTGTTCTGCAGTAGCTATCCTGGTCAGTGCAGACATAGGCTCTCCTTGACTTCCTGTACACAAAAGCACAAGCTTGTTTGGAGGCAGCATGCTAGCCTCTTCAAGATCAATCAATACTCCTTCTGGTATTTGTAAATAACCTGTTTCATAAGCAATATTAACAACATTAACCATACTGCGTCCTATTACAGCAACTTTACGATCATATTTGTGTGCAGCTAAAATAGCTTGCTGCAACCTGTGTATGTTAGAAGCAAACGTAGCAAGGATAATTCTACCTTTCACATCACGAAAAGTTTCTTCAAAGGTTTGACCCACAGCCCTTTCCGATAATGTATAACCTGCTCTCTCTACGTTAGTGCTGTCAGACAGCATAACGAGCACGCCTTCTTCACCAAGACGAGTTAAAGTATAAAAATCAGTAACTTCTCCATCAACAGGAGTTTGATCAATTTTAAAATCACCTGTATGTACTATTGTACCAACAGGAGTATGAACAGCTAAAGCTACTGCATCTGGAATGCTGTGCGATACTTTTATAAATTCAACATGAAAATGACCCAGCTTTATAACATCTCTAGGCTTAACAACGTTTAGCACTGCTTGGTCCAACAAATTGCTTTCCTTAAGCTTGTGCTCAAGCAACCCTAAAGTTAACTTTGTACCATATACAGGTACATTGATTTGCTTTAAAACATAAGGCAAAGCCCCTATATGATCCTCATGCCCATGAGTGAGGACTATACCACACAGCTTATCTTTATTTTCTAATAAATAAGTAATATCCGGTATTACTACGTCAACTCCCAGCATTTCCTCTTCAGGAAAAGAAAGTCCACTATCTATAAGCAATATGCTATCAGCATATCTTATAACCATCATGTTTTTTCCTATTTCCCCGAGACCTCCCAAAGGAATAATAGAAACTTTGCTTCCTTTCACAGCGCTTTCATCCCCCCTTTCTTACAATATTAAACATAAAAGATATTTTCTTCCATAACCGACGAACACATCTCTTCGTTGGGTCCTTACAACAAATATAATACCCCGCCTTTAAACCAACAGTTATCTTCTATACATTGTCAAAAACATATAAATTCACACTCTATGTAGTGAAATCAAAATAGGCAACAAATATTAAATAACCTTATTTTCAAACAATAAAGTGCGCAACTTCTCCTTCTTTTCATCATCCATTTCGGTAAGCGGTAATCTCACTCCACCCACATTAATCCCCAACAAATTAAGAGCAGTTTTTACAGGCACTGGATTTGTATCTATAAACATGCCCTTAAAAATAGGAAATAATTCCTTATGCAAGCGCATTGCTAAGGACACATTACCTTTGGTATAAGCACTTACCATTTCCTGAATGCGCAAACCGATCACATGCGAAGCCACGCTTATAACGCCTTTTCCACCCAACGCCATTATAGGCAATGTAAGCGAATCATCACCGCTATAAATTTCAAAATTATCTGGTAGCAAACACCTCAACTCACTTACCTGATCCAAATTTCCAGACGCTTCTTTAATAGCTACAATATTTGGTACGTCTTTAACCAATCTAGCTACAGTAGAAGGCAGTATATTAATAACAGTACGCCCCGGAACATTATACAATATTACCGGCAACTTAGTATTGTTAGCAATAGTTTTAAAATGCTGGTATAACCCCTCCTGTGAAGGCTTATTGTAATATGGGGCTACTAACATTATACCGTCCACGCCAACTTGTTCAGCTGCTCGAGTTAAATCAATGCTATCAGCCGTATTATAACTACCTGTATTAGCAATAACTGATGCTTGACCACCTACTTCTTCCACAACAGCTCTAAACAGAGCAATTTTCTCTTCTTTAGTTAAAACAGCAGATTCCCCTGTTGTACCACAAACAACAAATCCATCTGACCCATTTTCCACCAAATATCTAACCAGCTTTTTTATTTGTGCAATATTGATATTGAAGTCATTATCAAACGGTGTAACTACAGCGGTCAATACCCGCCCTAAATCCACACTCACAGCGTTCTCCACACCTTTCTTCCTAAGTCAGTTCTAAATTTATTTAAGTTTTCTTTAGTTATAACAGGCAATCATACTTTATCAATAATTCTGCAATTTGAACTGCGTTAGTAGCTGCACCTTTTCTTATTTGATCACCCACTACCCACATGTTAATAGCTGAGCCATGAGAGTTATCCTCTCTGATACGACCAACAAATATCTCGTCTTTAAAAGAAACATCAACAGGCATAGGATATACATTATTCGCTGGATCATCTTTAACTACAACGCCAGGTGCACTTGACAAAAGTTCTCTTACTTCTTCAGCTGTCAACTTGCGTTCAGTTTCAATGTTGATGCTTTCTGAGTGACTGCGGTAAACTGGCACCCTCACTGTTGTAGCAGTAATGCACATGTCGGGATCATGCATAATCTTTTGTGTTTCTTTTACCATCTTCATCTCTTCTTTAGTGTAGTCCATCTCCTGCCAGATATCAATGTGAGGAATCAAGTTGAATGCAATTTGATGCATAAACTTTTTAGGCGGGTACTCTTTTCCTTCAAGAATAGCCTTAGTCTGTGCTGTAAGCTCTTCAATGCCTTCTTTACCTGCGCCTGATACTGCTTGATAAGTTGATACTACCACTCTTTTTATCTTCGCAGCATCGTGAATAGGTTTTAACGGGACCGTCATAATAATAGTGGAGCAGTTGGGATTAGCAATAATACCTTTATGCCATTTCACATCTTCCGGATTTACTTCAGGTACTACAAGCGGCACATTTGGATCCATACGATAATTGCTGCTATTATCTATAACAACACACCCTCTCTCTACTGCAGCTGGCCCAAACTCCACACTCGCTTTGCCACCAGCAAATAATGCAATATCCATGCCTTCAAAACAATCAGGAGTTGTTTCTCTAACGACATATTCTTTTCCTTTAAAAGCAATTTTCTTCCCAGCAGAACGCGCAGTTGCACATAATACCAGCTCACCTATCGGGAAATCCCTTTCATCAAGTATGTTCAAAATCTCTTGACCTACTGCACCAGTAGCTCCCACCACTACTACGTTATACTTTTTCATTTATACAAAACCCCCTAAATTAAAAATTATAATATTC
>JAJOKN010000068.1:20104-33860 GCA_021129815.1 Desulfotomaculum sp.
ATTTTACTATATGCAATGTTGAAAGAAGAAGTGCACATACAAACAATAAAAAAACATTAAAAAATTAAGTTTTCTAGTCCATAAACCATCTCATTGATATTCATTACCTTCCTAATACCCATAAGCAACCCTGGCATAAAAGCTTTTCTAGAAATAGCATCATGTCTTATAACTAGAGTTTGTCCTACACCACCAAAAATCACTTCTTGGTGTGCAACATACCCGGGTAACCTTACGCTATGAATGCGCATTCCCTTAAAGTTCCCACCTCTTACCCCATCAATTTTTTCATATTCCTCACTACACCCCTGCTTCATATCACCTCTAACATCGGCAAGTACTTCAGCAGTTCTAAGTGCTGTTCCTGATGGTGCATCTATTTTTTGATCATGATGCATTTCAATAATTTCCACATCTGGAAAATACCTCGCTGCCATAGCTGAAAACTTAATCATCAATAACGCTCCAATAGCAAAATTTGGAGCAATCAAACCTCCCAACTGCTTTTTTGCAGCCATAACTTTTAGTTCTCTGATCTGGTCCTCAGATAAACCTGTTGTTCCAACCACTGGCCGCACACCACAAGCTATAGCTGTTTTGACATTATCAAATACTACATTTGGGTTTGTAAAATCAACCATTACATCTGGCGCACTTTCCTGTAGTACATCCTTTAAATTGTTATTTATTACAACATTTACATTTTCTATGCCAAGAACTTCACCTAATTTTCTCCCAACACACTTTGTATCCAAAGCTCCAACCAACATCATGTCTGCAGTATTTAAAACTGCTCGACATGACTCCTGACCCATTTTCCCTAATGCTCCTGAAATAACTACTTTAATCAAGTTCTTCGTCTCTCCTTAAAATACTTAAATTGCTTGCTGTTAGAGCTACTTGTGCTTAATTATTCTATAATTGCACCTAACTTGTCAACCCCTATGCTTCAACCAGCCTATAAATAAAGGCTTACATGTAGATTCAATCTTCAAACAACTACTTCAGTGTAGATTTTATACTTTACTGTTATTATTATACAGGATGCTTTTCAAATTACTTTAAAAATCTCACTAAAATTTATCAAAAATTCGCAAAATGAAAGGCTGAACAACAGCTAGTAAAAGAGATATAAATGCAATTGGCTCTACATATATCCCTACAAGTTCAACTTTTTCAGGTATATCTATCTTCAAAAAATCAATTAACATAATTACACAAACATAAATACCGCCTGCAGTCCCCACTAAATCAGCAAGAGCAGAAGAAAATAAAAAAGTTGTCGAATCCTCAAGTGATAACTGTCTATTCCCAATACGCTTAAAAAATTTTCGCTTAATAAAAACACGCTCTCGTATAGATAAGCATTATAATTATCATTGTGAAAAACATCTTCATGCTATTATACTATTAAATTCAAATGCTTAATATTCTAACTGATTAAAATAATTTATTCAACATAAGCTCAAAATCATCACAATCCTGCCACATACCAACAGCGCTAATGGAAAAATGATCCGGCTTAAACATATCAAATGCCACACGCTTTATATCATCATTAGTCACCTTATATATTTTTTGAATAATTTCATCTACACTTAAAACTTTACCTAAATATATCTCAGATCTTCCAAGTCTGCTCATTCTAGTATTAATATTTTCTAACGAGAGCAAAAGATTGCCTTTAAACTGATCCTTAGCCCTTTTTAGTTCACACTCAGATATGCCATGCTGTGAAATATCATTTAATTCTTCTAGTATTAATTCTATCACCTTATTTATATTATGTTTAGATAAACCCGTATAGATACCAAATAGTCCTGTGTCATGATAAGAGCTATGATAGGAATAAACAGAATACACTAAGCCCCGCTGTTCGCGTATTTTTTGAAATAATCTAGAAGATACTCCTCCACCTAGTATTATATTCATAATTTGTACAGCATATATATCCTCATGTTTCAATCTATACCCGGGAGTACCAATAACCATATGTACTTGCTCGGTATCCTTATCACGACATATAAAATCTCTTTTAACCTCAGGAGGATAAACTAAATGCTTTCTTTTGCTTGCTCTTACTTTGCCAAAAGCCGACTCTATTTTTTCTACAACTTCTTCGTGTTTTATATTCCCTGCAATAGTCACTATTATATTATCAGCTGTATAATGCTTATTGTAATAATCCAACAAGTCATTTCGACTGAGTAGCGCTACAGTTTCCTTGCTGCCAATAACTGGTCGCCCCAATGGATGATCATGCCAAATTGCTTTTGTAAAAATATCATGTACCAGCTCATCTGGAGTATCTTCACACATTTTAATCTCTTCAATGATCACATTTCTCTCTCGTTCTAAATCTTCTTTGGAAAACAAAGACTCAAATAGCATGTCTGAAAGCAAATCTATTGCTAAATCAAGATGTTCGTCCAAAACCTTGGCATAATAACAAGTATATTCTTTAGTAGTAAAAGCATTTAAATTACCACCAACAGCATCTAACTCTTCAGCAATTGCCTTAGCTGAACGCCTTTTAGTTCCTTTAAACATCATATGCTCAATAAAATGCGAAATACCACTGTTATCATCTGATTCATAACGTGAACCTGAATTGATCCAGACACCAATAGCAACTGAACGAACGTACGGGATTTCTTCCGATAAAATACGCACTCCATTTTCCAAAATAGTTTTTTGATACATGTGCTAAACTAACCCCCATTAATTGCAAAACTAACTATATAAAAACGTTAAAACTGGTTGTTCTCTCACAAAATTAATACTAAATCCCACTATAAATAAAATTACTATCGTCACAACAAAAAATTTCAAAGCAAAATTAAAATTTGCATAAAAAACATTCATTATAGATATACCAGCTCCCCTTATTTATATATAAAAATTTATTCAATAAGAGTAGTCCAGTACATCAATAAATAATGTCATTTCTGAAAATATTTTTTAGGCTTTCTATTATTAGCATTTGCATTTTCATCAATATCTCCAAGAGCATCTTTTCTGGATAATCTCAACCTCCCTAAATTATCATAACCTAACACTTTGACAATAATGATATCTCCTTCTTTAACTACATTTTCTACCCGATCCACTCTTCTATGAGATAGCTGAGATATGTGTACCAAACCTTCTTTACCCGGAATCCCTGCTATGCCAGAGCTGATTTCTACAATAGCGCCGAAATCAGTCGTCCTTATTACACGCGCTGTACACATCTGTCCCGGCTCAATGTCTTTTGTCAAGGCTTCTATATATTTAGAAGCTTTCTTGCCCGCTTCTCTATTTACAGCAGATATAAATATGCGGCCGTCATCTTCTATGTCAATTTCAGCACCAGTTTCTTCAATAATGCGTTTTATGGTTTTACCCCCTGGCCCAATGATATCTCGAATTTTATCAGGATGTACCTGCATGCTTATAATAGCAGGCGCATATTGAGAAATTTCAGGATGCGGTTTTGAAATAACAGCTGTCATTTTATCCAGAATATACAATCTTCCCTTTTTAGCCTGCAATAACGCCTTTTCAAAAATTTCCTTATTTATGCCAGCAATTTTTATATCCATTTGCAATGCAGTTATTCCTTTAGCAGTACCTGCTACTTTAAAATCCATATCTCCTAGCGCATCTTCTATTCCTTGTATATCTGAAAGTATGACAAATTCATCTTCTTCCTTTATAAGTCCCATAGCTATTCCTGATACAGGTGCTTTGATCTTAACGCCAGCGTCCATCAATGCAAGGCAACTTCCGCACACGCTTCCCATAGAACTAGAACCATTGGATTCCAACACTTCAGAAACAACTCTTATAGTATATGGAAATTCATCTTCTGACGGCAGCACTGGAAGCAAAGCCCGCTCTGCCAAAGCACCATGACCAATCTCACGCCTTCCAGGTGAGCGCATAGCTCTAGTTTCACCAGTGCTATATGGTGGAAAATTATAATGATGCATATACCTCTTAGTTTCCTCGATCATAAGGCCATCAAGTATCTGCTCTTCGCTGATTCTTCCCAGCGTAGCTACTGATAAAATTTGAGTCTGGCCTCGGGTAAATAAGCCTGAACCATGCGGTCTTGGCAGTATTCCAACTTCTACGCTTATTGGACGTATTTCATCAACAGCTCTGCCATCAATGCGAATCCTGTCTTTTATAATCATTTTGCGCATTATCTTTTTTTGCCGCTCATGCATTATCTCTTTTATATCCGGCAGCACTTCTTCTCCATATTCTTCTAAAAACTCAAGCGCTATGCTTTCCTCAATTTCGCTGAATAAATCTTCTCGTTCCTTTTTAGACAATCGTTCTCTAGCACACTTCTCAATGGCCTCAGAAAAGCGCTTGTCTGCCAAGCTTATAACTTTTTGCTCCAATTCACTGTCGATCTCATGTTTTTCTATTTCTATCTTTTCCTTAGCTAGCCCTTTTTGCAACGCTTCTTCACGAAATTCTTTTATAAATTCTACAATTTCTTTTACAATCTCATGCCCATACATAATTCCTTCAAGCACAATATTTTCTGGAATTTCATTCATTCCAGCTTCTACCATCATTATGGCATTATCAGTACCTGCTACTACCAAGTGCATGCTGCTTTGCTGTTGTTGTTCAACTGTAGGATTGGTAATGAATTTTTCACCTATTCTACCTACTATAACACCACCAATAGGGCCGTTAAACGGTATATCAGAAATGTGAAGTGCAGCTGACGCGCCCACCATTGCGGCAATCTCTGGAGAATTATCTAAATCCACTGACAATATAGTAGCAATAATCTGCACTTCGTTCCTCATGCGCTTATCAAAAAGCGGCCTTATAGGCCTATCGATAAGCCTAGCTGACAATATAGCTTGTTCACTCGGACGCCCTTCTCGCTTTATAAAACTTCCCGGAATTTTACCTGCTGCATATAGCCTTTCCTCATAATCTACTGTAAGAGGGAAAAAATCTATTCCTTCGCGAGGCGTTTTAGACATAGTTGCTGTAGTGAGCACTACAGTTTCTCCATACTGAACAAGAACTGAGCCATTTGCTTGTTTTGCTAATCTTCCTGTTTCTAAAATCATGTTGCGTCCACCTATATTTATTTTTTTCAGCATCAACAAAATACCTCCTTAACAAAATATGTTAAAAAAAGCGGGGTTTAAACCCGCTTCTATTATTTGCGCAAATTCAATTTTTCAACAATATCTTTGTATCGCTCAAAAGAACGATCACGCAAGTAATTTAAAAGAGCCCTGCGCTGACCTACCATCTTCAAAAGCCCTCGCCTAGAGTGATGATCCTTTTTGTGCACTTTCAAATGCTCTGTGAGTTGATTTATGCGTTCTGTAAGCAGAGCAATTTGCACTTCAGGTGATCCTGTATCATTTTCATTGATCCTGTACTTCTCAATAATTTCTCGCTTTTTTTCAGGGCTTAATGCCACTAAAAACACCTCCTTTTAACATTCAAATCGCTGCCAGCCAAGCAAAATCGTCGGAGTAAATCGAATTTCCTAGCTGACAGTTCAAATCACAAAACTTTGCATACATATACACACAACACACATTTTAGCATAAAGTTTAAAAAGTGTAAACTTTGCTCACATTAAAACAACCTTTTGAACTCTCCTCGCAAGCTGCACATCGCATTTAATTTGGTCAACTAACTCATCTACTGAATTGAATTTCCTTTCATCTCTAATTCGCCGCATAAACTTTACTTTGATATATTTCTTATACACATCTCCCTGAAAGTCCAATATATGTACTTCCAAGCTAGGTTTTTTACATGCCCTATTCACCCCATTATCAAATGTGGGCTTACAGCCTATGTTTGCTACTCCAACATAACTGCTATTTTCAATCTCTGCTATAACAACATACACACCATTTTGGGGCAGCAATATGTCATCTAACAAGTCCACGTTAGCAGTGGGAAATCCGATCTTTTTACCGATGCCATCACCAGCTCTCACCACGCCATCAACAAAGTGCTCTCTCCCTAAAAATCTGTTAGCAAGCTCTATCTTCCCATCCATCAGCATTTTGCGTATAACAGTGCTGCTGACTACTTGTCCATCAATTGTAACCGGAGGAATTATCTTCAACTCATACCCATACTTTAAAGCAAATTGTTCGATTGTTTTAGGGGTGCCTGTGCCTCGGTAACCAAATGTATAATTATATCCCACCACTACCGAACGCACAGAAAGCTCATTATATAAAACCTCCTCGATAAATTCTTCTGGTGCGAGTTTAGCAAAATCGAGGTTAAATGGAATAGAAATCATGAGATCAATGCCAAGACTCTCCATTTCTTCTGCTTTATGCTGCTGAGATAAGAGCCTTGGTGGTGCATTTTTAGAATCAAGTACAGCTAAAGGACATGGATTAAAAGTAATTATAGCTGCTGTGCCACTTAGTTCCTTAGCTGTATCAACCACTTCTTTTACTAGCTTTTTATGCCCGATATGAATGCCGTCAAAATTTCCTAGTCCCACTACAATATTGCAAAATTTTTCCTTTAAGCCTTTATAAGAATTAGTCACAATCATTTAAATGTCATCCTTTACATCTACGTTTACAAATACAGGTTTAAATAATATTTTACTCGATTTTTCATCGAGCTGCACTGTGGCAAGTGCAATAAGCTCATCATTCATTTTAAGCCTGATCAACTGCCCTTCCTTTAGGTTTTCTGGCTTTTTATGCACACCCTTTAAATAAAGCTTTGCACCAGAAATAACTGATTTAAAAGCACTAGGCTTTATAAAGACCTCTGGATAATCTTTTAAAGCTTCATCAATGCTGATCAATAAAGCATCAGGAGAGCTCGATTTAACAAAATCGTCTAGTCTTATAGCGTTTTCTATTTTAAAGTTACCCACAGCTGTTCTAATCAAGGAAGCCATATGAGCTCCCACTTTTAACTTGTCTCCTATATCCTTGCACAACGTCCGTATATACGTGCCTTTAGAACATTCGACTTCAAACTTAGCTTTAGGATGCTTACTTCCCCATTCTTTAAATTCTAAAACTTTTATATCATATATTGTAACAGCGCGAGGAGTTCTTTCAATTTCTATACCTTTTCTATGTAAATCATACAGCCTCCTCCCATGCACTTTCACAGCTGAAGCCATAGGAGGTATTTGCTTTATTTCGCCCTTAAAACTCATAGCTACACATACAAATTCTTCTTTCTTAACTTTCGATGCATCTTTAATTTGTAGCACTTTTCCCGATGAGTCTTCTGTATCTGTTGTTATTCCCAACACAATCTCTGCAACATAAACTTTTGACTTAGCTGTAATGTATTGAGAAATCTTAGTGGCACGTCCGACACATATAGGTAAAACTCCAAAAGCATTTGGGTCAAGCGTGCCAGTATGACCAACTTTTTTTATGCCGAGTTTCTTGCGCACAACATCAACTACATCATGTGATGTCATTCCAGCTGGCTTTATGATATTGATTATTCCCGATAACATTATAACACTTCTCCAGATGAGTTTTATAACATAGTACCCGTTTGTTAAAATTTATAAAAACCACAACGAAAGCTCAATCAAGCACTTTAAGGACCTTTTCTATCACTTTTTCCTTAATCGTCTCTATATCTCCCTCTATCAAACAACCTGCTGCCCTTTTATGCCCTCCTCCGCCAAACTCGGCAGCTATCTTGCTCACATCGGTATCGTCATTAGACCTTATACTTACTTTTACTAATCCCGGCGAAGGCTCTCGAAACATAAGAGCTATCTTTACCCCTTTAATGCTGCGCGGATAGTTTATCAGCTCCCTGGTATGCTCGTCTTTAGCCCCTATTTTTTGCAACTCATCCCAATTTATAGAAATCCAAGCTGCTCTACCGCATTTAGAAATATACAGATTTTTAAGCGCCTGTTTTAATACCATAAAAACCTCTAAAGGCTTCTCATCAAATAAGTGCTTGGTTACTCTTGATACATTTATGCCAAATTCTAACAATTTTGCTACACGTCTGTGGGTGAGGGATGTAGTAGCTTCATATCTAAATGAGCCAGTATCAGTTAGAATAGCAGCATATAAATTAATAGCAATATCAACATCAATAACTCCAAGCTCATCCAGCAAATCAAATATAATTTCACCTGTTGCTGCTGCGCTTGAATCAACGTAACTCACATCTGCAAACTGCACGCCGTTTATGTGATGGTCTATGTTAACTACAGTAATATTTCCATTCAATAACTCTTGCATTTCTTCTCCAACACGATCCGGTGTAGAACAGTCAACTACAAAAATGGTATCGTATTCATCGTTTTTTGGAACACCACAATGAATTCTATCAGCACCTGGCAAAAACAAAAAACTCTCTGGCACTGCATCAGGGCAAGCCATGGTAACTTTTTTCCCAAGCTTTTCTAAAGCTAATCCCAATGCAAGCGTAGAACCTATGCTGTCACCATCCGGCATTATATGTCCTGTTATAATAACATTCTTTGAACTACTAATCGCCGCAATAATATCAACAAACTTTTCCGACATAAAATTATTCAAGCTCCTTTTTATCCATTTTATTCAATATGCTCATTATTTTATCAGCATAATCCATTGAACTATCCAGTTCAAACTGCAACTCAGGCACATAACGCAAATTCTTTATTCTCTTTGCAAGTTCTGTGCGAATAAAACCCTGTGCCCGCTTAAATGCTTCAAGCGTAGACTGCTTCTGCTCTTGATCGCCAAGAACACTTATATAAATTTTAGCATAGCGCAAATCCCCTGAAACATCAACTTCAGTAATGCTGGCAAAACCAATACCAGGATCTTTTAACTCATTCTGTATCATATCGGATATTTCTTTTTTTATTATCACAGATAATCTGCGTGCGCGGTGCGACATCTTAAAATCACTCCTGACTCATTTTATTTCCCGCTTCACAGCTTCTTCTGCATATATTTCCATTTCATCCCCTTCTTTTATATCGTTGAAATTCTTAATAGTAATTCCACATTCATAGCCCTGTACAACTTCTTTAACATCGTCTTTAAAGCGCTTTAACGTATCGATTTCTCCCTCATGTATTACAATTCCATCGCGTATAACCCTAACCTTAGCATCTCTTGTAACTTTGCCATCAACCACATACGAACCAGCTATCGTGCCTATTTTTGACGCTTTAAATGTTTTTCTAACTTCTACACGACCGATAACTACTTCTTGATACTCAGGTTCCAAAAGACCGCTCATTGCTTTTTTAATATCATCTATAGCTTCATATATAACCCTGTACAAGCGTAAATCTACTTTTTCAGTTTTTGCAGCTTTTTTAGCATTTACATTTGGTCTTACATTAAATCCCAATACGATAGCGTTGGATGCTGAAGCCAACATTATATCAGTTTCAGTGATAGCACCCACACCACCATGTACAACGTTGATTTTGACTTCATCATTTGATAACCCAACAAGCGCCTGTGTCAAAGCCTCCACAGAACCCTGAACATCTGCTTTTACAATAATTGGCAATTCCTTTACTTTGCCTTCTTGTATCTGTTCAAACAGATCATCCAATGATATCTTCTTATTTGCATTGAGCTCCAGCTTGCGTTTTTTCTCCAGCCTTTTTTCAACTACAGCTTTTGCTGTTTTTTCATCTTCTACTACCACTAATATATCACTGGCATTTGGCACATCATTCAAACCTAATATTTCAACAGGAGTAGAAGGTGGCGCTTCTTTTATTCTTCTCCCTTTATGATCTATCATAGCACGCACTCTGCCATACGCACATCCTGCAATTACTATATCTCCTTGTTTTAACGTGCCGTTTTTAACTAAAACAGTAGTAACAGGACCACGTCCCTTATCCAGCTTTGCTTCAATAACAACAGCACGAGCAGGCCTATCTGGATTAGCCTTTAATTCAGCTATCTCAGCAACTAACAAAATCATCTCTAAAAGCTCATCTAACCCTATGCGCTTTTTAGCCGAAACTTCAACGCTTACTATATCCCCACCCCATTTTTCGACTACTAGTCCAAGGTTTGCTAAATCCTGATAAACCTTATTAGGGTTAGCATCCGGTTTGTCTATTTTATTTACGGCTATAATCATATGTACACCCGCAGCTTTGATGTGATTGATAGCTTCAACTGTTTGCGGCATAACTCCATCATCAGCAGCAACAACCAACACTGCTATATCTGTAACCTGCGCTCCGCGAGCACGCATAGATGTAAATGCAGCATGCCCAGGTGTATCTAAAAATGTAATCTTTTTGCCATCTACTTCCACTTGATAAGCCCCTATGTGTTGTGTTATTCCCCCTGCCTCTTTTTCCGTAACATTTGTTTTTCTTATAGCATCAAGCAATGAAGTCTTTCCATGATCAACATGTCCCATAATAGCAACGACCGGAGGCCTTGGCTTTAAATCTTTAGGATCATCTTCAGGTTCAGCCATTATTATTTCTTCAATATCTTCCTCTTCTTTCACATGCACTTCATAGCCAAATTTATCTGCCACCAAAATGGCAGTATCTGAGTCTATTTCTTGGTTTATTGTAGCCATTACTCCTAGTTCCATCAGCGACTTAATGACATCTGCTGCTGTAACTCTCAATTTTTCAGCAAGCTTTTGCACAGTAATAGTTTCTTCAATAACTATAGGCTTCTTTTCCGCTGGCTGTGCAGGTAATTGTTTATCAGACTTGGATTTTTTATGCTTTTTATCTTTTTTAGCACTAGGCTTGCCAGCTTTTTTCTTGTCATCTTTTATATCTTTTACATCTTCCATAAGTTTTTGCACAGCTCTATTCTTTTTACCCTTTTTAACACTTTTATATTTTTTATTCTTGTCTTCTTTAACATCTTCTTTCATATCTTTATCATTCAAATTCTTCTTTCTGTCTGATTTTTTGCCTTTAACGGATTCTGACTTTTGTTGAACACTTTTAAATTCAACAACTCTGCGATCCGGTGGCCGCTTAGGCACCTTGGTTTTCAGAGCAACGTCACTGCTATTCTGCTTTTTTTCCTTTTTAATAAATTCAACAAGCTTTTCAGCTTCTTGTTCTGTTACGCTGCTAAGCGCTGATTTTACAGTAATACCTATATCTGATAATTTTTGTATAACATCTTTACTCTTCATATTTAAATCCTTAGCCAATTCATACACTCTCTTCTTCATAATATACCCACCTCCATAAAAACAGTGCCAAAGCTTCACACATCCTGTCACTTAGCCCTTTAAAATTGCACGAGCAAAATTATCATCAACAACAGCTACAGCCGCTCTAAGTGATTTTCCAACAGTCAATCCGAGTTCAACTTTGCAGCTAGCTTCAATAATAGGAATGTTATAAAGCTTTGCTAAGTAAAAATACTCTTTTTTTGTTCTATAAGAAGTATCACTAGCTACCACTACCAGTTTTGCCTTCTTATTTTTAATAGCAGATTTAACCAAATAATCTCCCGACACCACTTTTCCTGCTTTTTGAGCTAAACCCAACAAGCCCATAATTTTTTCCAAGGCTTATCACACCTTGTTAATATTCTAATCATATCTTTCCACAATATTTGCTAGTTCTTCATACACTTTATCATCTACTCGAATTTTTAAAGCTTTATCCAATCTTTTGTTTTTAACAACATTTTTCAAACACTCGCTGTTTAAACAAACATAAGCTCCTCGACCAGGTTTTTTACCTGTATAGTCTATTTCAACCGTTTTTTCAGGCGTTCTTACTATGCGTAAAAGTTCTTGTTTCGATTTCATCTGTCTACATGCTGTACAAACCCGCGCAAACTTTTTCTTAACTTTAGGCACAATAAAAATACCTCCAAAGATCACTTTGCAAACACTGTTCAATCCCCTATAAAAGTATTAGTCTCTTCAAAACCTTGGGAATAAATTTCTTTCATTTGTGATTCACTTTTTATATCAATTTTCCATCCTGTAAGCTTTGCAGCCAAACGCGCATTCTGTCCTTCCTTGCCAATAGCAAGCGAAAGCTGATAATCTGGAACAATAACACGAGCTATTTTCTCATTCTCCCATATTTCTACTGCTATGACTTTAGCAGGCGCCAGCGAATTAGCTATAAACTTAGAATAATCTGGTTCCCATTTGACTATATCTATCTTTTCTCCATTCAGCTCATTTACTACATTCTGAACACGAATCCCCTTGGGTCCAACACATGCTCCTACAGGATCTACATTCTCATCTTTTGAATACACTGCAATTTTAGAACGCGAACCAGGCTCTCTAGCAACAGACTTTAGTTCCACTATTCCATCCTGCAATTCCGGCACTTCCATCTCAAAAAGCTTTCTCAAAAGCCCTGGATGAGTACGCGATACCAAAATTTGCGGCCCTTTTGTAGTCTTTTTTACTTCTAAAATATATGTTTTAATTCTCATTCCTTGCACATAACGTTCGCCTGGCATCTGCTCTTGCGCTAACAGCAATGCTTCTGTCCTACCCAGCTCAATATATACATTTCGCCCTTCAATTCTCTGGACAACACCCGTTATTATTTCGCCTTCCCTGCTCGCATACTCGTTATAAATAATATCCCTCTCTGCTTCTTTGATACGTTGAACTATCACCTGTTTTGCCGTTTGAGTCGCTATGCGGCCAAAATCTTTCGGAGTTACTTCTATTTCTACGATGTCGCCTAGATCATAATTTGGATCAATTTCCCTTGCTTCATCAATAGAAATTTCGACGCTCTTATCTCTAGGCTCACTTACTACTTTTTTTCTAGCCAACACCTTACAAAAACCTGTATCACGGTCTATGATAACTCTTGCATTCTGATTAGAACCAAAATTGCGCTTGTAAGCTGATAACAAAGCTGCTTCAATCGCTTCTAAAAGCACATCAATGTCAATACCTTTTTCTTTTTCTAAGTCTTGCAAAGCTCTTAAAAGCTCTGTATTCATTTTTTTCCTCCTATGTCAAGAAAAATTACTAAAGTACTAAAATTCAACACTTAAATTCGCCTTAGAAACTTTTTCTAAAGGAATTAAAATCCGCTTATTATCCACTTCAAGCTGTATTTCGCCATTATCAAACCCCAACAACTGACCCGTAAATTTCTTTCGACCATCTAAAGGTGTATATGTGCGTATCAACACTTTCTTTCCTATAAATCTCTTGTAATCTTCTGGTTTTTTGAGAGGTCTTTCAATGCCAGGAGAAGACACTTCCAACATATAAGAATGCGAAATTAAATCCTGTGCGTCCAAAATGTCACTTAAAGCAGTTGATAATTCCTGACAGTCATCTAAACTCACCCCGCCAGGCTTATCAATAAATACTCTGAGATACCATTTGCTCCCCTCTTTAACATACTCAACATCAACAATTTCAAGCCCTATTGCAATTGCTATTGGCTGTGCTAACTCTTCTACGCGCGCAACAATGTTTCTCTTATTAACCAATATATACCTCACCGCCTTTCATTAAAAGTGATGCTAATTTAAACTTACATAGACGAAGGAGTGGGCAACCCCACTCCTTACTAGCAGCTTAGAAATATTAACTAAAACTCAATTAATAAATTCTACAGTTACAAAAAAAGCATACATAAAATACATTCATACACATAAAAACTAAAACCAATAAGTTAAAAAATATAACTAAAGACTATAAAGTAGTATAGCATAATAGTACTTCTTTTACAAGCAATTTAAATTCATAGACGGTGTCAAGTTTTTGTAGGATTTTTTGAAAACACTCTATCTTACTTACAATT
>JAJOKN010000115.1 GCA_021129815.1 Desulfotomaculum sp.
AGAACAATGGTTCCTATACGTCAATTAGGAGAGATTGTAGGAGGTAGTTTTGAATACGATGAAGAAAACAAAAAAATTGTTTTTATATCAAGAGATAAAGAAATAGTTATTTATATTGACAAAGAAGAAGCTTTTATTAATGAAAAGCCAGTACCTTTAGATGTTCCAGCTATGATAATTGATGGTCGAACACTTATGCCGTTACGTTTTGTGGGAGAGGCATTGGATTTTGATGTTGATTACCTTGAAGAAGAAGATATGGGACTAGTGATTCTTAACTAATAAAACAGAGATGTTTTGGTGTTAAAAGGTACTTGCTATACCTTTTAACACTTATTTGTTTTTTATATAGATATTGTTTTTAATAAAGATAAATTTTGGGATAAGCTTTAAGATTTATTTGCAAGAGATAATATGGTTTAGAATTAATGCAGAAAAGTATATGAAAATGAAAGAGGATTGTGTATGGAAAAGATATAGTAAAAATAACAACATGCCCCTGCAAAAGTTGTGTAAAAAATTTGTTGCTGGACTTGCGCAATAGTGCAAGTAATTTATTATTCATGTTAAATGTGTAATTGACAACTCAACATAGTTAATGTAAAATACATTAGGCATGGGGTGTCTATTAGGGTAGGCTTTTATGCCCCCGTAGCTCAGGGGATAGAGCAGCGGTTTCCTAAACCGCGTGTCGGAGGTTCGAGTCCTTCCGGGGGCACCATGAGTTTTTGATTTTTTGTTTTTAGGGAAGGAAAAGTGGAACATATACATTATATGCGTGTTGCACTTGAGGAGGCAAAAAAAGCATATAGAATTGGAGAAGTGCCCGTGGGGGCGGTGGTTGTTCTTCGTGGAAATATAATAGCTACAGCACATGATTTGCGGGAGTCGCTGAATGATGCTTCTGCTCATGCAGAACTCTTAGCAATGAGAGAAGCAGCTCAAGTACTTGGTGATTGGCGTTTAAATGATACAACCCTATATGTTACCATTGAACCCTGTGCTATGTGTGCAGGAGCAATTGTTCAATATAGAGTAGGACGTTTGGTTTATGGTGCGAGAAATGACAAATCGGGTTGTGTAGACAGCGTGCTCAATATATTACAACAACCAAAATTTAACCATAGGGTTGAAGTTATATCAGGTATATTGGAAGAAGAGTGCAAAAGCATTATTAAAGATTTTTTTAGACAAATACGCTAGGAGAGATGGCCGAGTTGGTCGAAGGCGCTCGACTCGAAATCGAGTGGGCTGTAAAAAACAGCCTCCAGGGTTCGAATCCCTGTCTCTCCGCCAAGAATCTGTGTTTTTATACTTTTTAACTCAAGCTTTGCTACTTGGAGAGGTGGCCGAGTGGTTTAAGGCGCACGCCTGGAAAGCGTGTAGGCAGTAAAGCCTGCCTCCAGGGTTCAAATCCCTGTCTCTCCGCCATTGTGATCGTGCTAGATGGGGAGGTAGCGGTGCCCTGTACCCGCAATCCGCTATAGCGGGGTCGAATGCCTGCTCGCGGGGGCAGCTTGTAGTGTGGGCTGCTAAAGAGGGGATGTTGATAATCGGGTCTTGCGCGACGCAAGCTCTCGAACCGTGTCAGGTCCTGACGGAAGCAGCACTAAGGGAGTACTTGCGGGTGTTGCAAGGGTGCCTGATTGGAGTTTCCTCTGGCAGTACCAGCTAGGAGCTGTTTCTCAAAAGCAGGCTGCACGATCACGTTACATATGCAACAATATGTAAAAGCATTTCAAAATAGTTCTTACAAGAAGAACTATTTTTTATTTTTCTTAAAAAGGGACAGGTTATTTTAGTGTAGAAGATGTATATGTTTATAAAATTGTAAAATATATTTTTATTAGGTTGTGATTTTCTTGAGTCATTATCAAGCACTGTATAGAAAGTATAGACCTAAAAAATTCAATGACATTGCAGGACAGCAGCATATTATACGTACGCTTAAGAATGCTGTTTTGAATAATCGGATAAGTCATGCATATATATTTTGCGGACCAAGAGGTACTGGTAAAACAACTACGGCTAAAGTATTAGCAAAAGCTTTAAATTGTATAAATTTGCAAGATGCAGAACCGTGTAACTTGTGCAAGAATTGTGCAGCTGCAAATAGTGGTGCTAGCTTGGATATAATTGAAATAGATGCTGCATCAAATCGCGGTATTGAAGATATAAGAGAACTGCGTGAAGAAGTTAAATATTCTCCTGTGGGAGGCAGGTACCGCATTTATATAATAGACGAAGTGCACATGTTGACTATTGAAGCATTTAACGCGCTGCTTAAGACGCTTGAAGAGCCTCCTGAGCATGTGATTTTTATACTAGCTACAACTGAACCGCAAAAAGTACCGCCGACCATCTTATCCAGATGCCAGAGGTTTGATTTCAGACGTATCAGTGTAGAAGACATGTTGAAGAGATTGAAATATGTAGCACAGGACATGGGAATTAATGCGAACGATGAAGTTCTTAGAGTTATCGTTGACTTTGCTGAAGGTGGGCTTAGGGATGCACTTAGCATTTTGGAGCAATGTTCTGTGTTTGGACAGGGCAACGTTACATTGGAAAACATATACACCATGTTAGGAGTAGTGGATAAAAAGAACTTAAAAAATATGACAGCTTATTTGTTAAGAGGAGATGCAAAAGGAGCTTTAGAATTAATTGATGAGCTTTTTAAACAAGGTAAAGATTTGAGGTTGTTTGTAAAGGAGCTATGTGAATACTTAAGAAAGTTATTATTGTATTTAATTTCAAAAAATGCAGATTTAGATGGTTCAGCTATTTATGTAAAAGAGGATGTATTGGATTTAGGCTTAAATACAAATAGTGACTTAATAAATATTGTTAAAATTATTGAAAAATTAGCTCGTTTAGAATATGATATGAAATGGAGTTCACAGCCCAAATTATTCTTAGAATTAGCAGTTATCGATGTTATTATAGGTAATTCTGGTAAAGAAAATTCTACTAGCTTGCAAACTGAAGAAAATGCCATGCTTTCTTGTGAAACTTTAAGTAAGCGTAGAACAAGTGAGTGCAGTATAATTGGTAGATCTGAAACAAAAGAAATAAGCACAAGTAAACCTAAAATACCTAACACTGCGATTGGAGGACCGTTGAAACAAAACTTGCAAGTTGATGCAGGTGAGGAAGACACACGTGCTATAAGCGATGAAAGCGAAGGGGTTGTGAAAAATAATAAAGATAATGAAGAAAACAAAGACTTTTCTGAAGAAGTTTTGAAAAATAAATGGGAGGAAATTTTAAACCAAGCAAAAAAAATTAAGCTGCCAGCTTATGGTTTCTTTAGAGAAGCAGAAGTAGTCAGTGTGTCTTTAAAAGATGCAAGTGCTATGCTTACAGTTGGATTTAAACCTAAGTATTCTAAATTTCATAAGGTAATGGCTGAAAAAGAAGAAAACAAAAATGTTTTATCAAAAGCGCTTTCAAAAGTATTAGGTGGTGCTTGGAGTATAAATATAACTGATATTGATGATAAACAGCTTTTAGAAAAGAATAATATACTTGTAAAAGAAGCAATAAAATTTTTTGGTAAAGATAAGGTAGAGATTGATTAAATTATTTTAGGAGGAGATAAGTTATGTTTGGTGGCAACATGAATAAGATGATGAAGCAGGTACAAAAAATACAACAGGATATAGCTAAAATGCAAGAAGAATTAGCTAATCGCACGGTGGAGAGCACTGCAGGTGGTGGAGCAGTGAAAGTGGTGGCTAATGGGCGCCAAGAACTCGTGAAAATAGAGATTAAGCCAGAAGCAGTGGATCCTGAAGACATAGAAATGCTGCAAGATTTGGTGTTAGCAGCTGCAAATGAAGCACTGCGCAAGAGTCAAGAAATGGCAGCCAATGAAATGAGCAAAATAACAGGTGGAATAAAAATTCCTGGAATGTTTTAAAGGTTTATGAAGCATATTATATCGCCTGTTGATCGTCTGGCAGAAGAGTTATCAAAACTTCCTGGAATAGGTATAAAAACTGCACGGAGAATAGCTTTTTACTTGCTGAATGAACCATCTCAAGTGGCAAAGAACTTGGCAAGTGTAATATTGGAGGCGCGCAGTGCAATTAAATATTGCAGTATTTGTGGCAATCTCACAGAAAAAGATCCGTGCAGCGTCTGTAGCGATCCTGCTAGGGATAAGGGTGTGATCTGTGTAGTTGAGTATCCAAAGGACTTCATAGCAATTGAAAAAACAGGTCAGTTCAGTGGAGTATATCATGTGTTGCACGGGACGCTATCTCCTATGGAAGGCATAGGTGTAGATGATTTAAACATAAAGAATTTAATCAAAAGATTAAAGCAAGGAAAGGTAAAAGAAGTTATTTTAGCTATGAGTTCCACTGTTGAAGGAGATACTACAGCTATGTATTTGTCTCGCTTGCTAAAGGACTTTAAAGTAAAAGTTACTCGTTTAGCATATGGCATACCTGTAGGTGTGGATTTAGAATATACAGATGAGTACACCTTGAGCAAAGCGCTTATGGGCAGACATGAAGTAGATGAATAAAAGCCTTGATTTAGCTTAAGCATAAAAGTTTGCGGTTAGGGTTTGCAAGTGTTATTCCAAAAGTTATCTTAATATCAATTTTTTAGAATAAATGTGTAATTTTAGATATAAAATATAAGAAGCAATATTTTGATTTAAGGAGGGTGGGTATGGAGTGGACAACAGTTTTAATAATATTGGGAGCAATAATTGGGTTGTATTTTATAAAAATGGTGGTTTTTAAGCCGATTAAACTTATTTTTAAGTTATTTATTTGGTTTGTTATTGGTGTTTTTCTCATTATGTTAGTCAATTTTGTGTTAGGAAGTTTTGGGATACATATACCGCTCAATCCACTCACTATATTTATTGCAGGCATACTGCAAATTCCAGGAATAATATTGATCTTATTGATGAATATTATGTTGGCATAATAAGGTTACATTTCTTTAGGCGCTTTTTAGGCGCCGTTTTTTATTTTATGGCATATAGTATTTAGAGTATCGAAGTGATATTTAATGTTTTAAATTGTCTGATATTTGCTATAATACATTTAAAGCGAGGTAAGTAAAAATATGGAAGAAAATGAATATTTATATGAATGTTTAAAAAAGATGTGTATTAAATACAAAGGAATTTTAATTATGGGGAATTTTATATGTTTTGAGTGTGAGCGTGAGATTGTTAAAGTCAGTTGCGATGATACAAAATACAAACATTATAAAAAGATATGGAAAAGTTTATAAATTTAAAATTTGTGTAAAGGTGATTTGCTTTGAACCAATTAGATATGCCGCTTATAGATGCTTTAAAGGAATATTGTGATAAAAATAAAATAGCTTTTCACATACCTGCACACCGTCAAGGCAAAAGCATATCGAATGCAATGGTGGATTTGGGCAAAGAGATTTTTAAGTACGATTTGACAGAAGTTCATGGTTTGGATGACTTGCATTCTCCTAAAGGAGTTATAGCGCAGGCGCAAAAGCTTGCAGCAAGGGCTTTTGGGAGTAAAGAGAGTTATTTTTTAGTAAATGGCTCATCTTCTGGCATTGAAGCGATGATTTTATCTGTTTGCTCTAAAGAAGAAGATATTTTGCTGGTGCCGAGGCATGCACATCGTTCAGTGCTGTCTGGCATCATATTGAGCGGCGCATTTCCTGTATATATATACCCTGAAATTATAGATGAGTTTAACATTGCAGGCTTTGTTTCAATAGAAGAGGTAAAGAAAGAGCTGGAGTATTACGAAAATGTTAAAGCTATATTTATGTTGACTCCTACCTACTATGGGATAGCAACGTGCTTAGATGAGCTTTCTACAGTTGCTCACAAAAAAGAAATTCCGCTGCTTGTGGATGAAGCACACGGCGCTCATTTTTATTTCAATGATTCTATGCCAAAAGGCGCTTTGAAGAGCGGGGCAGACTTAGTTGTTCAAAGCCTGCATAAAACGGCCAGCGCACTGACGCAGGCTTCTATACTGCATTTGAACTCGAATAGAATAAATATAAATAAGCTTAAGTGGTGCTTGCAGATGCTTCAAACCACAAGCCCTTCGTATATTTTGATGGCTTCTTTAGATGCAGCGCGCAATTATATGGTTGTAAAGGGAAGGGATTTGTTGGCAAAATCTCTTGAGGTTGCAAGAAAACTTAGAAAAAAGTTATCCAGCATAAAAGGAATTGAAATTTTAAGTCATCATCACTTGAAAAACTATGATATACTTTCATTAGATGAAACCAGAATTGTGATAAAGGTAACGGGCATAGGAATTACAGGGTATCAAACAGCAGAGCTGTTGTCGGAAGATTATAACATAGAGGTAGAAATGGCAGATAGTTGCAACATTGTTGTGCTGTTGGGACTCGATGCATCGTTTGATGATGCAGATGCTCTGTATAGAGCTCTTTTGGATATAAAAGAGCGTTTTTCCACATTTAAAGCAAAAAGCATGCCAAAAATTATGAGGCTGCCAAAGCCTGTAGTTGTCATTACACCTCGAAAAGCTTTTATGTCATCTAGCAAAACAGTAGCTTTAGAAGAGTCTTTAGGAGAAGTGAGCGCTTGCAGCATAGCTGTATATCCGCCGGGCATCCCTGCGATATGCCCTGGAGAAATTATAACTGAAGAAGTGCTGGAATATTTGTTGGAAGTGCGAGAAAGAGGGCTTCACATACAGTGTTCGTGCGACAGTACGTTAAAAACAATAGATATAGTTGAAGAGGGAGAATTGTAAACTTGAATGGAAAACTTATAGTTCTAGAAGGGATAGATGGATGCGGGAAAACAACGCAGTGCCATTTATTAAAAGATTATTTTATGAAAAAAGGTTATAAAACGGTGTATACTAGAGAACCGGGAGGCACTTTTATAGGCGAACAAATACGCAATATATTGCTTGATGCCAAGAATTCCAATATGTGTCGAGGTTGTGAAGTTTTTTTATACGCAGCTGCTCGAGCGCAGTTAGTAGCTGAGAAAATAAAGCCTTCACTGCAAAAAGGAGAACTGGTTATTTGTGACCGCTTTGTTGATTCTACGCTGGCGTATCAAGGATATGGACGAGGCATTTCGCTTGAGCTCTTAAATCAAGTAAACTCCTTTGCCACAAACGGACTGATGCCTGATTTAGTTATAGTTTTGGATTTGAGCGTAGAAGAAAGTTTGAAAAGGCTTAAGAAAAGGTCTTGCGGCAGCGATCGTCTAGAAAGAGAAAACATGCTGTTTTATGAGAGCGTTCGCAAAGGCTATTTAGATATAGCAAGGTCGAAAAATACTCATGTTGTGCTGGATGCTTCACTGTCGATAGCTGAGCTGCATGAACGCATTTTATCAGTAGTGGAGGAGAGGCTTTTTTGAATCAAATCATCGGTCATAGCCAAAATATTCACATGCTTAAAAAAGCTTTTTTTAGCGAAAAACTTTCGCATGCGTATTTATTTTCAGGGATTGAAGGAATAGGTAAAAGAACAGTTGCCAAAGCTTTTACTAAGCTTTGCTTATGTGAAAGCATAGAATCAGGAAAGCCATGTAACAGATGTATGAGTTGTATTCAGGTAGAAAAAGAAACACATCCAGATTTTTTTGTTATACGCTCAACTGGTTCAACTATAAAAATTGAACAAATACATCAGCTGCAAAAAAACATACAGCGCACTCCCTATCGTGGGAAGCGAAAAATTGTGATAATTGAAAACTGCGATGTCATGACTAATGAAGCAGCAAACGCTTTGCTAAAGACATTGGAAGAGCCTTTAGGGTGGACTGTTTTTATTTTAACATCTTCAAGACTGCATGCTGTTAAACCTACCATAAAGTCGCGATGCCAAAATTTATGGTTTAGGCGTTTAAGCTACAAACAGGTGATAGAAGGGATAAAGCGCTATGCTAAAAAAGACATACCAAGCGAATATCAGCACGTTGTAGCGTGCATGTCTTACGGCAGCCTCGGCAGGGCGCTTAAACTCTTGAATAAAGATTTTGAAAAAATGAGGATTGAAAGTTTAAAATTTTTAAAGCATATAAAAGAAAATTTAAGCATTACAAAGCTAATTATGTATTCATCTGAATTAGCTGCAAAAAAAGAAACTGTTAGTGATAAAATAGAGATATTTTGGATGTGGTTTAGAGATCTGATGATATGGAAGCTTACTGGAAATGAAGGCTTAATAGTGAACATCGATGTTTTAGAAGATGTAAAAGCTTGTGCGAATGAATATACAATAGAAAGTCTAAATGCTATTACAAAGAATGCTGTAGATGTTTTAAAAGGGTTAGAAAGTAAAGGAAATGTCAGGCTATTATTAGATGCTTTTTTTTTAAATTTGTATGAGGTGCTGTCTTTTGATGAAAGGGGGTAAGAAAAAATGGTTTTTAGAGTAGTTGGGGTTCGATTCAAAAGGGCGTATAAAATATATTATTTTGACCCGGGTGATTTGGATTTAAAAGTTGGAGACAAAGTCATAGTAGAAACAGCTCGGGGCATAGAGTGCGGGTATGTTGTGCATGGAATTACTGAAAAAAAGGAAGAAGATTTAGTCATGCCTCTTAAGAAAGTATTGAGAAAAGCAAATGCTGAAGATGAGGAAAAACTTAAGGATAATGAAAAGCATTTGAAATATGCTTATAATATAGCGCTAAAAAAGATCGCAAAGCATGGGCTGCCGATGAAGCTCATTGATGTGGAAAAGACACTGGATGGCAGCAAGATAATTTTTTATTTTACGGCTGATGGACGTATTGATTTTAGAGAGCTGGTAAGAGATTTAGCAGCTGTCTTTAAAACGCGCATAGAGTTAAGACAGATAGGAGTCCGCGATGAGGCGAAGATGGTTGGTGGGATAGGATGCTGCGGTAGAGAACTCTGCTGCGCGTCATGGCTTACAGATTTTATACCTGTATCAATTCGCATGGCAAAGGAACAAAATTTATCTTTAAATCCTACTAAAATATCCGGAGTATGTGGGCGGCTCATGTGTTGCTTGAATTATGAGAACGAAATATATGAAGATGCTAAAAAACAATTTCCTGAAATAGGGACAAGGGTTGAAAGTTTAAATGGAAAAGGACAAGTTATAGATTTTAATATTTTTAAGAATACGGTTACTGTAGAATTAGATGACACCAAAAGCACGATAGAAGTACCTTTGAAAGAGATAAAGATATTAGAAGAAAGCGCTCCGCAAACGAGGGATGAGGAAGTGTTGTAAAATTATTGAAGAAAAAAATAGAAGACTTATCGGCGAAGTGGTCAAAATTTATAATTTAAAAGTATTCTTGCAAAAAAATTGAGCCGATAGAATAAAACCGTAGGATGAAGGTGATGAACTTGCTTTCCGCCAGGATTGCTAGATTAGAATTCAAAATAAAAGAACTGTTGGATGAGCTGGAAGAAATAAAAAAAACTGCACGACTAATAGAACAAGAAAATGAACATTTGCGAAAAGAGCTCGCTTTGAATATGCCTTGCAATGCAAACGATACAAAGGATTTTGGGCACAACCATTCGCTGATACGCTTGTATGATGAAGGATTTCATATATGCAATGTAAAGTTTGCTAAGAAGAGGGAAAAAGAGTGTTTGTTTTGTACAAGTTTGTTGATGCGAGTTAAGGGTGGGGATGAAAAAGGTGATAACGAGTGAGCAAGGACAGCGGCACCTTGTATATTTGTCCAACGCCTATAGGAAATTTGGAGGACATAACGCTTAGAGCATTGAAAACGCTTAAAGAGTGCGATTTGATTGCTGCGGAGGATACACGGCATACTAAAAAGCTCATGAATTATTATGACATTCATACGCCTATTACCAGTTATTATGCACATAATGAGCAAAAAAAAGGCATTAAATTGATTGAAAAATTAAAGCAAGGCATAAACATAGCGCTTGTATCTGACGCGGGAATGCCGGGCATAAGCGATCCAGGTTCAGATCTCATTAAATTAGCAATAGAACATGATATCAACATCGTTGTATTGCCAGGTGCTAGCGCAGTTATAGCTGCTTTGATAGCTTCAGGTATGCCTACAGATAAATTTGTATTTGAAGGTTTTTTGCCATCTGGCAAAACAAAGCGAAGGAAGAGATTAAAGGAACTCACTTGCGAAGAACGGACGATGGTGTTTTATGAATCGCCGCATAGGTTGATTGAAATGTTAAAAGATATACATGATATATTGGGCAATCGCAGAGCAGCGGTTATAAGGGAACTTACTAAATTGCATGAAGAAATAAAGAGAGGGGCGCTGTTAGAAATCATAAAATACTTTGAACAACAAAAACCAAGGGGCGAATTTACCATAGTGCTTTCTGGAGCACAAAGGGAAAAGCTCAACGTGCCGATAAGCAGTGAAGAAGTTATAACAAAAGTGAAGGAATTTACAGATAAAGGAATGAGCACGAAAGATGCTGTTAGAAAAACAGCCGAACTATTTAAAATACCCAAGCGAGAGGTTTATGATATTGTGAATAAGGCTTTTAATTGATTTGAATTTTTTCATAAACTGTGCTACAATTAACTTCCCCAAGAGTACAGCGGGCAGTCGCTGCCTTTGCTGTTGGAGGCAAAGGTAGAGGAAAGTCGAGACGCACACAATTCCTTTTTAAGGAGTTGTAGTATGGAGCCCAGTGCAAGCTGGGGCAGGGCGACCTGACGACGGCGAAAAAAACTCCTAAAGACGGAGTTTTGAGTAGCCATAAAGTGCCACAGAAACCAGGTCATCGGGCGACCGATGAGTGCAAGGGTAAACTCCTCCAGTGCGCAACCCAAATAGGCGAAAGGCTTTTTAGCCGATCGCGGGTAGGGGCGCCCCTTAAAAAGGGGAAGGGAATTATGTTTGGTTCTCTTAGATAGATGACTGCCCTCGACAGAATCTCGCTTACAGCTGTGCTCTTGGGTGTTTATTGTAGTCGATATTTTCAGAAATCTTTAAATATTTTTATTTGTGGTGGGGTTTTTTTAGATGAAAGCAGAGTTGATTTTTACGGGTACAGAGCTTTTAACAGGACAGATATTAAATACTCATGGTAAATATTTAGGGCAAAAATTATCAGCTCTTGGCATAGAAGTAATTTTAAACACAACAGTAGGTGATGATTGGGAAAGGCTTACGGCAGTTTTTAAACAAGCATTAGAACGATCGGATATAGTAATTACAACAGGAGGACTGGGGCCTACTTCTGATGATTTGACGAAAGAAATAATCTGTGAGGTTTTAAAACTGCCTATGGTATTACATGAGGAGTCGCTTGATTCCATAAGGCAGTTTTTTATTACTCATAATGATGAAATGCCTGAAAGCTACATGAAGTTAGCATACTTTCCTAAAGGGGCTGAAGTTATACCTAACCCTTGTGGCACAGCTCCTGGGGCTATTTTGAAAACAGATAATGGCAAAATAATAATAATACTGCCAGGTCCTCCCTGGGAGTTAAAGGCAATGTATGAGAGTACTGTGGAAGGATATCTGTCGTCGCTTCCTATTGGTGGCGAGGTTATGCATTTTACTACGTTGAAAGTGACTGGAATAGGTGAAGATAAAGTTCAAGATTTTTTGAAGGATCTTGATGGAGTTGACAATCCTCAAATTTCTTACATTGCACAGCCAGGCGAAGTTCATGTGCACATAACTGCTCACGCAAAGACAATTGCTGATGCAAAAAATTTAATACAACCTCTTTTGAATGCAGCAAAAGAAAGGCTGGCATCATATATTTTTGCAGCAGATGACGAAGAAATAGAAGTAGTTGTAGCAAATCTTTTAAAAGAAAATGGAATGAACATTGCAGTGGCAGAATCATGCACAGCAGGTTTGATACAAGCGCGTTTGTGTGATATAGTAGGGTGTTCTCAGTATTTGCTAGGAGGAATTGTGTGTTACAATAAAAGAATAAAGGAAGAAATAATAGGAATTGATCGCAAAGGCCTTGATGTACATGGTACAGTAAGCGAATGGACAGCAAGAGAAATGGCGCAGAACATACGCAAAATTTTTAAGTCAGATCTAGGGTTAGCAGTTACTGGAATAGCAGGGCCTGATACCATTGAAAGTAAATTTATAGGGCTGGTATATGTAGCGCTTGCAACTCCTGATGGTGTGAATTGTAGAGAGTACCACATGCCTGGAAGGAGGATGGCAATTCGCCAAGGAAGTGTCAACGCTGCGCTTAAGATGGTTCGAAATTATTTGGAAAGAAATTGTTGAAAGACGTTTGTGGGGGAGGGGTTTGTGTGTCGGATAAGCAAAAGATGTTAGAAACGGTCTTAGAGAAAATAGAGCGTGATTTTGGCAAAGGCTCTGTTATGAAATTGGGCGAGGCAAATTCTAAACTAAAAGTAGAGGTTATTCCTACAGGGTGTTTGTCTTTGGATTTAGCGCTTGGCATTGGGGGAGTGCCGCGCGGAAGGATTGTGGAAATATTTGGTGCAGAATCTTCTGGGAAAACTACTATTGCTCTTCATGTTATAGCACAGGCTCAGCAACATGGTGGAATAGCAGCTGTAATAGATGCAGAGCATGCGTTAGATCCTACTTATGCTAAAGTGCTTGGGGTTAACATAGACGATTTGTTGATTTCACAGCCTGATACTGGTGAACAAGCGTTAGAAATTTGTGAAGCATTGGTGAGGAGCGGTGCTTTAGATGTAGTAGTGATAGATTCGGTAGCGGCACTGGTACCCAAAGCTGAAATAGAGGGTGAAATGGGGGATTTGCACGTAGGGCTACAAGCACGGCTTATGTCGCAAGCTTTAAGGAAGTTAACTAGTGTAGTTAGCAAGTCTAGAACGACGGCTATTTTTATAAATCAGCTTAGAGAAAAAATCGGTGTTATGTTTGGAAATCCAGAGACTACGCCGGGCGGAAGAGCGCTGAAATTCTACGCTTCGGTGCGCATTGAAGTTAAAAAATCTGAACAGATAAAGCAGGGTTCAGAAGCAGTAGGGAATCGCATTAAAGCTAAAGTGGTTAAAAATAAAGTTGCTCCTCCTTTTAAACAAGCAGAGTTTGATATAATGTATGGAACTGGAATTTCACGAGAAGGCAGTGTGCTGGATACAGCTGTAGAATTCAAAATAGTTCAAAAAAGTGGGGCATGGTATGCATATCAGGGAGAACGGCTAGGACAGGGCCGTGAAAATGCTAAAGAATTTTTAAAGCAGCATCCTGAGTTGATGCAAGAAATTGAAAGGAAAGTTTACGAAAAAGCAAACTTAAACATGCCAAGCGATGAAGAGAACAACAAACAAGCTTCTGAGAGTTGAAAAAATTAGCTTGACAATGCAATTACCATATATTAAAATTCATTCGTGTGGCTTTAAGCAAAAGTGACTTTATTGCAAATGGCCCCGTTTTTGCAAGTTTAAGTCACTTGTTTTTATTTAAGGGAGGGAAGGAGAAAGAGATGAAAACGTTTATGGCTAAACCTCAAGAGGTGGAGCGCAAATGGTATGTGATAAATGCTGAAGGCAAAACTTTAGGAAGGTTAGCTGCTAAAGTAGCCCATATTTTAAGGGGTAAGCATAAGCCGGTATATACTCCTCATGTAGATACTGGAGATCATGTTATTGTTATTAATGCTGAAAAAGTGGTGCTGACAGGAAAAAAATTAAAGGACAAAATTTATTATCGCCATACAGGATATCCGGGCGGTTTAAAAGCTATAAGGTGTGAAGAGTTTTTAGCTAAACAGCCAGAAAAATTGGTGGAAAGAGCTATAGTGGGAATGCTTCCGCACAATCGGCTAGGAGCTAAAATGGCAAAGAAATTGAAAGTTTATCGAGGAGAAAAACACCCTCATCAAGCTCAAAAGCCTGAAACATTGGAGATATAAGTGGGTGCAGCATCTAACTATTTTATATTTTAAGCAAGGAGGTTGTAAGTTTAGTGGCTCAAGTAAAGTTCTACGGAACTGGTCGTAGAAAAAATGCTATAGCTAGGGTGTACTTGGTACCTGGTGAAGGCAAAATAATCGTGAATAATAGAAGTTTAGAAGACTACTTTTATGGACGGAAATTGTTAGAGACCACTGTTTGCCAGCCTTTAGAAATCACAGGAACTGCAGGCCGCTTTGATGTTATATGCAAAGTGCACGGTGGTGGGGTGAGTGGCCAGGCTGGTGCAGTTAGACTGGGAATTGCTAGAGCGCTCCTGCAGGCAGATCCGAATTTGAGGTCGGTGCTTAGAAAAGCAGGGTTGTTGACTCGTGATCCAAGAATGAAAGAACGTCGCAAGTACGGATTAAAGAAAGCAAGACGTGCACCTCAGTTTTCAAAGCGTTAAGTATATTCTTATTAGTATTTATGTTGTATTCCTTGTCATACATAAAATGTATGACAAGGTTTTTTTATTTATGTGCATAATTTTAAAATTAATTTAAAAGTTATTTTTATTTTTTTTGAGTAATATTATTTTATACGGCATGTAATTTTGTTGAAGAGGTATTGAATATGTTTATATGTCTTAACTTGGTTGGCTTTAAAAAATACTGTTTATTGTTGGCTATAATATTTATTTTAATATTGTTGAAGTTTATATGGATAATGAATAAAGCAGAAATAGAAATTGATAATTCTGATTGGTAAATACCAATCGTTTGGCAAAAGCGGCAGATTATTATATAACGCGAAATGCGAGAACTACAGCAGTGATAATAATAGAAGTTAGTTTTTTAAGCAATCCAAAAGAGGAAAAATTATTGAAGGATTCTGATTACAGAACTAAATTAGCTTTTAGTATTTATAAAGGGATAGTTAAATATTACAACAATTTATCAAAAGGAACAAGCGCTTAGGTTATGATTATGTGTATTTGGCAACTTATTTTTGCGTTTCAAAGATATAACATTGATTTTTATAAAAAAGGGTAATACAATTAAATGTTATAACTAGCATTGCATTGCAAATAGACTAAGTTTGAAACTTTTAGAATATTTAAAATTAAATCTTGTTATAGGTATAGAAATGTGCTAGCATATTTAATAACAATAATGTATAATATAAAAATTAAATGTATATTGTACAAGCGATACAAAGGGGTTGAAAAAATGTACCTTGTTGCAGCGGTAGATGATACTAAATGCATGGGCTGTATTGGCTGTAAAATATGTATAAAAACCTGTCCAGAAGCAAATGCAACTAAGTTTATGACACCTAAAAAAAAGGTGGCTATTAATCCTATGCGTTGTAAGGGATGTGGCTTGTGCGTGGATGTATGTCCTATGAAGTGTATTACTCTAAACAGCATTTAGATGCATTTTGTTACTTAATGTTGAATTAAATAAATATACTTGGAAGGAGCGAGCAGCTTTGCTTAAAATAACTGACGATGAATTTATCGAAGTGATAGGAACGCGTGCTGAGCGTGCTAAAGCATTAAAGCCCTGTCCAATAGGCAGTGAAGGAGCGTGCTGTCGTACCTGTTATGTTGGGCCGTGTCGCTTTGTAGGCAAAAATGCTGAAGAGGAAGTACGGGGTGTATGTGCATCTACTTTGGGAGTAGTAGCATCGCGTCAATTCTTAACTATGTGTGCCAGTGGCTCTGCTATTCATGCTGCTAGAGCTCGCGAGTCAATTGACAAGCTTTTAGAAGCAGCTGAAAATGAGCGGAGAATATATGATAAAGCAAAACTAAATGCTGTTGCAGATTTGATCGGAGTTGGTAGTGCCAAAAAAACAAAGACAAAACTTGCAAAGCAAATTGCAGATGAGTATTTAAGCTGGTTTTACAAATATCCTTCCACAGTTTTAAATCAGCTCCCTTCAAAACGTTTAAATATCTGGAAAGAATGTGATCTGTTGCCTAGAGGAATCGATAGAGAGATTGCGGAATCTACATACAATGCTAGTGTTGGCGTTAATTACGATGTTGAAGATATCATGATGCAGGCTGCAAGGGTTTCAATAGCTAATGGCTGGTTTTCAAGCGCTATTGTAGCAGATATAGAAGATATTACGGAAAACTCAACAACTCTATATGATTCAAAACTTTCGGGAATAGCTGAAAATTATTGGAACAAGATGGTAGGGGGCTATGGAAAAGCTCCATCTTTAAATATATTGGGTGAACTCATTTTTTCTGGGGACATCAGAGGAATTGCATGTTTGATAGACTGTGATCATCCGAGATATGAGGAATCGAGCAGTCAGAGATTTATATCATTAGAACTCATAAAGAATGATATACTGGTTGTAACTGGAGGCTGTAATAACACTCTGGAAAATGCAGGATTATTATCTCCGGATACTGTAATGCAGGTAGCGGGAAGAAAACTTAAGAAAGTTTATGAAAACACTGGAATTCCTCCTGTAATTTCATTAGGTGGCTGTATAAGCCATTCACGTATCCTGAATGTATTATCCGCACTGGTTAAAGAAAATGCAATAGATAATGTAGACGACATAAATGGTTTGCCGTGTGTTATTTTGGCACCTCATTGGTTTAGCGGAACAGCTATTTCTATTGGCTGTTTTTATGCTGTTTCTGGAGTGGAAACGATATTTGGAGGCAAGTCTCTTACGCATGCGAGCAAGGAAGTTACACAAATACTAGAAAGCACATGGAAACAGAAATTTGGGGCGAGTTTTAGGTTTGTGGATAATGCTATCGATATGGTAGAAGCAGTTTTAGATCATATGGATGCTGTAAGGAAAAATTCTGGACTTGTATCGTATTATCCTTAAAAGAGTAATAGAAAGATGAGGGATGCATTGTGACGAGGTTAACCAGTGTCAACGACTTGATAGAATTGAAAAAATCTTTAGTTGGTGAGCGAGTGGATCCAGATGGTACAAAGAGACAGTCTTTGTGGGTTTGCTGTGGTACTGCTTGTCGTGCAGGCGGTTCAGTTGAACTAGCTGACAAACTTCAGGAAGAGGCAAAAAATAATAACATTCCAGTAGATGTCATTAAAACTGGCTGTTTAGGGATGTGTCAAAAAGGTCCTCTTATTAAGACAATGCCTGATGGTTACTTGTATCAAAAAGTGAAAACCAAGCACACCGCAAAGATAATAGATTATACAGCTAAGTCGGGTTTTGCTGTTCGCGAGTTGTTTTATCGCATAGATGATCTGGATTATTACTATAAAAGGGACATATTCAGCGGACCAAAGGAAAAAATAGAAGACCTGCCTTTTTATCAAAAACAGCTTCGTTTAATCCTTGAAGGAAATGAAAGAGTAGCACCGGAAAATATACATTATTACATAGCACAGGGCGGATATGAAGCATTAGCAAAGATTTTATCTGAAAAATGGGAACCTGAAAAAGTGATAGACGAAATAACGAAATCTGGCCTTAGAGGACGTGGTGGAGCAGGATTTCCCACAGGGATTAAATGGAAAGCCACCAGGCAGGCGAAAGGAGAAGTAAAGGTAATAGTAGCAAACGGGGATGAAGGCGACCCGGGAGCGTTCATGGACAGATCCATAATGGAGGGGAATCCTCACTGTTTGTTAGAGGGCATGCTCATTGCGGGGTATGCAGTAGGAGCAAATTATGGTTTTATATATGTAAGGCATGAGTATCCTTTAGCGCTTAAAAACATAAGTATAGCTATTCAGCAGGTAAAAGAGCTTGGGCTGATAGGCAAGAATATTTTGGGTTCGGGTTTTGATTTTGATATTTCTATACGTGAAGGCGCAGGCGCGTTTGTGTGTGGAGAGGAAACTGCGCTTTTGGTTTCTATTGAAGGGAAAAGAGGATTTCCAAGTCCTAAGCCTCCGTTTCCGGCAGAAAGCGGTGTATGGGCATTTCCAACATGTATCAACAACATAGAAACGCTCGCTAACGTGCCTTATATAGTAAAGCACGGTGCTGAAAAATTTAGTTCTATTGGAACGGAAAATAGCAAAGGCACCAAGGTTTTTGCATTGGCAGGAAAGATCAAGAATACCGGGCTTATAGAAGTGCCTATGGGCATAACGCTTAGAGAGATAATATATGACATTGGCGGAGGAATAAAAGATGGAAAACGCTTAAAAGCTGTACAGGTAGGCGGTCCATCTGGCGGCTGCATACCTGCAGATTTAATAGACGTAGAGGTGGACTTTGATTCTTTGTCTTCAGTAGGTGCGATAATGGGATCAGGCGGCATAATCGTGCTCGATGAGGACGACTGTATGGTGAGCATAGCAAAGTACTTTTTGGAATTTATCAAGGAAGAATCCTGCGGCAAGTGTCCGCCTTGTAGGATAGGCAGCTATCAAATGCTTGAAATACTCACACGCATAACTGAAGGGAAAGGTGAAATGGAAGATATAGATAGGCTGGAAAACTTAGCTAAGAGCATGCAGGTGAGCGCTCTATGTGGATTGGGGAAAACTGCTCCAAATCCAGTATTATCCACTATGAGATACTTTAGAGATGAATATGAAGAACACATTAAACACAAATACTGCAGGGCTAAGAGCTGTCGCATTAACACTTATAAAATTGATAACGATGAGTGCTTTTTGTGTGGTTTGTGTAAGAAAGTTTGTCCTGCAGATGCTGTTATAGATGCTGGGGACCAATACATTATAGATCAGGAAAAATGCATAAAGTGCAAAGCTTGTTATGATGCATGTCCGATAGATGTAATTAAATCTCTAGGCAGCGGTGAAGAGACTATAGATAAAAGTACAATAAATTTAAAAGGGGAACTGCGCGATGGAGCATAAAGTTACGTTAACTATTGATGGAAAAGAAGTTTGTGTACCAGAAGGAACAAATGTGCTTGAAGCAGCGCGCACAGCAGGCATAGAGATACCGACTTTGTGTTACTTGAAGGATTTTTTAGGCTTTGGTGCGTGTAGGATTTGCTTGGTTGAAATAGAAGGGTTTCGTGCACCTGTTACTGCCTGTACCACTATAGCTAAAGATGGCATGAAGGTTACAACTAATTCCCCTAGACTACAACAGGAGCGCAAGTTTGTGTTGGATTTGATATTTTCAATGCACCCTCCAGAATGCGGCAGGTGTCCAAAGCTCGGAGTGTGTGACTTGAGAAAGATAGCTAGTAAGAACAAAGTAGCCAAGTCGAGTTTTGGATATACTGAAATCGGTCATACAGTAGATGATCCTAATCCATTTATATATCGAGATACCAGATACTGCATATTGTGTGGAAAATGCGTGAGGATATGTCAAGGACAGGGAACTAGCGTGCTTGCATTTTTAGGCCGTGGAGTTAAAATGACGGTTAGCACTCCTAACAATGCACTTCTTAAAGATAGCGGGTGTACATTTTGTGGCAGCTGTGTGGAAGTGTGTCCGGTAAATGCGCTTTCTGAAAAACCTAAGATAGGCAAAGGACGTGAAAGCAAGTATAAAAGATTTGAGTGTGTGTGCTTAGAGTGCGGAAATGCTTGCGACACAATAGTTTCAGTTTATCAAAATGAAGTTGTAAAAGTAAATGCTAAAGTCAAAGACGATGTACACGGCTATTTGTGCGCGGTGGGACGCTTTGGCTTTACTTTAGATAGAGGAAAGCGCATAACTGCTCCAATGAAGCGCAAAGGCTTGGATTTTGAAGAAATAACATGGGACGAGGCTATAAGCACTATTGCTGAAAGAATAAAGGGCAGCAGCATGTTGTTATCTGCAAAGTTGTTAAATGAGGATATAATGACTGCAAAGGCTTTTGCAAAAGCTTTACAATTAGAGGATATTGCCTCAACGGTGGAGCTGTATTCAAGCTATAATGCGATGAAGAGCAAGGCAGAAATCGATGATACTGATTTGATAATTGTGGTGGGCTTGAGTTTATCACAAAAGAAACGCTTATTCCCTGCGTTAGACTTTGATATAAGAAGAAAAGTGAGGTTGGGCTCAAAATTAATAGTGGTAAGTGGCGAAGATTTGGAGGTCAGTGCTGTAGCTGAATTTAAACTTATAGGAGATGTACGCAAACTTATAAATGAGCTTTTAGGCAAAGAAAGCAGCGAAGACAATAGCATTGCAGGTGCAAAAAAATTATATGAAAGTGCAAAGTCTCCTGTCATAATATGCGAACCTTCGTATTATGATGAAATCGTTTGTGCAGCAGGCGAAAGTACAAAGTTAGTTGCAGTGCCATATGAATCAAATGCAAAAGGCGTTGCTGCTGTTATGAGCGATGTATTAGAAGATGGAAAGATAAAAGCAGTTGTTGAAAGCAGCAAAATGCTTTACGTAGTTGGTGAAGTATGGCCAAATATTGAGTTTAAATCAGATTTTATTGTGATGCAAAAGCCATACCTTGATGCACAAGCAGATAAAGCTGACTTGCTGCTCCCTGCACCTACAAGCTGGGAGATGGAAGGCAGCATAATTAATTTATTTGGAAGCTTGACAAAGCTGCAAAAGGCATTGGCTATGCCTGAAGGCGTAAAAACTTACAGTGAAGTGCTTCAAGAGATAGCAAAAGCTGTAAGTGTGGATATGGATCTTTCAAAGGATATAGAGGCAGCTATTGAAATAAAGGGTAAATATGAAAAGACTGACTTTAAAGGAATACTGCCGCTGTCAGAGCGAAAACTTCATATGGATGCGTTGAATGAACTGATAGATGATACAGTGGAAAAATTCAATGTTTTAGAAACTAAAAGCGAGGTGAGCTAAAAAGTGGCAGATAAACTTACAGGAATTGATGAAGGAGTGCTCACAGAAGAACAGAAAAAAAGAGCGATGATCATACATTCACTCTTTGAAATACAAAAGGAGCACAACTATTTGCCTGAAGAAGAGCTGAAAAAACTGTCAGAAAAACTCAACATTCCTCTTGCTGACATATACAGCACAGCATCCTTTTATAAACAGTTCTACTTACAGCCTCGTGGCAAAAATGTGGTATGCGTGTGTGTAGGGACTGCATGTCACGTAAATGGTGCGCCAGAAGTGTTGGAAGTGCTTGAAAATACATTTGGCATAAAAGCAGGTGAAACCGATAAAGACTTAAACGTCACTTTGGAAACTGTGGGCTGTGTGGGCTGCTGCGGCCTTGCGCCAGTTGTCACTTTAAATGAAGAAGAAATCATAGGAGAAGTCACTAAGGAAAAAGCTCAAGAGCTAGCAGATAGAGTTTGGAATAAATAGCTGGAAAACCAAAAGTTGTGCCTAATACTGTTTTGGCTCGAGGTCATAGCAAGATTCTTAGCAAGGTTGATGCAATACCAGTTGTGTTAGATATAAAAAATGCCAAAGAGGATATAGATGTTGAGTTACCTGTTTCAATAGGACATGAAAAAGTTGATCTGATACCTGATAGAGTGAGAGTTGTTTTATCTATAGACATAGGAGTGCCGTATAAGACTTTTGCAGTAGAGCCAAATGTCGCAGAGGAGCTTTTGGGTTATGAGCTGGAGATAAAAGTTGAGCCACCTGTTGTAAATGTGTATGCTCCGGAAAATGTGCTAAATGAACTGGAAAAGATATATACAGATTTAGACGATTTAATTAAAAATGTTGAAAATAAAGAGATTATAAAAACAGTGAGATTAAAAACACCATCAGGGACTTTGTTGTTAGAACCAGAAGAGGTGAGTGTTAGCATTAAGATTAAAAAATTAGAAAAGCTATCAGAAGTAGAAAATAAGGGGGAGGCGTTTTAAATCGATAGGCTTTTTGGTACGGATGGTGTAAGAGGTGTAGCTAACAGAGACTTAACGGCGGAATTGGCTGTAAAGCTTGGAAGAGCAACAGCGATTTTTTTGGCTTCACAGAGTAAAAAGAAACACATAGTAATAGGACGGGATACCAGAATTTCAGGAGATATGTTGCAAGCAGCGGTATCTGCTGGGATTTGCTCTGCAGGTGTGGATGTATATTTAGCGGGAGTTGTGCCTACTTCAGCTGTTGCTTTCTTGACTAAAAGTTTGGAAGCTGCTGGAGGAGTGGTTATATCTGCATCGCATAATCCTGTGGAGGATAACGGCATAAAGTTTTTTGATAACAGAGGATATAAACTGTCAGAGGCACAAGAACAGCGGATAGAAGCAATGTTAAGAGATGATTTTGTAGATTTACCCATAGGAGATAAAGTGGGCAAAATCTACAAAATAGATAGCGCTGTCGATAAGTACGTTGATTACATTTGCAGTACAGTTGATGTGAGCTTAGATGGCTTAAAGGTTGTCGTTGACTGTGCAAATGGCGCTGCGCACAGCGCATCTCCTAAAGCGCTTGAGAAGCTTGGGGCGGAAGTTATGCCTATATTCAATGAACCTGACGGTACGAATATAAACGTAAGATGCGGTTCAACGAATATCACGGCGCTGTGCAAAAAAGTAGTTGAACATTCAGCAGATATAGGCATTGCTCATGATGGAGATGCTGACAGAGTACTTGCAGTTGATTCAAAGGGAAAGGTAGTCGATGGAGATAAAATAATGGCGATATGCGCAAAACATTTAAAGGACAAAGGAAAGCTGCCTTTAAATACTGTTGTGGCTACAGTGATGAGCAATCTTGGCTTTCATGAAGCGATGAAAAATTGTGAAATAAAAACTTTGACTACAAAGGTGGGGGATAGATACGTATTAGAAGAGATGATTAAGAGCGGTGCTAAGCTTGGTGGAGAACAGTCTGGGCACATTATATTTTTAGAACACAACACCACAGGAGATGGGATATTGACTGCGGTGCAGCTTTTGTCGATTTTAAAAGAAACAGGGAGGACGATAGAAGAGCTTGCAGGTGAAATACCTGAATACCCACAAGTATTAAAAAATGTGCGTGTAAGCGATAAAAATAAAATTATGAACAGCGAAGAGTTAAAACTTGCAGTTGCCGAAATAAAGAGTTTTTTAAAAGGTGAAGGAAGGGTGCTGGTAAGGGCATCGGGAACAGAGCCGCTCATAAGAGTTATGGTAGAAGCAAAAGGTGCCGATAAATTAAAGTTTGCGATTGATGAGCTGGTAAGTGTAGTGGAAAGGATTGATAGAGAAAAATAAAAACCAATATTCTCTTTAGTTCTTAAAAAAAGTCTTTCATTTTTGTAATGGTTGTTGCTTTTGGGAATATAATAAAACGTTCAAAACTTTTTTCAATAGATTTTTTAAAGCTTTGAACGAGCAATTTTCATTAAACGTTGGTTGAGATATTGTTGAAATGTGTATTTGTTTAATCAAGACTTGTAAATGCTCGAAAGTAAAATATTGCTGTATAAGCGAGCACAAGCTACAATAATCCAACGCTGACAAGCGATAAACCAACTAAATTTTAATTATTCATGTTGTTAATGTGGGGTTCATAAACTAGTATCTTCTCAAACCATGGGTATTACAGAAACCGCATCGATTTTCTTTAGAATAGCTGCTAAATAATTTGCTAAACCTTCTTTGACGGGGATGATTATTCTTTTGGGCGATAGCATTAGTGGCAAGTTACAAGCTCTTGTAGATTTAAGAGGAGTTAAACTTAAAATCACTACTGCAAATGATGCTAATACAAGAATTGCTAGCACTTTCTTAACTGACCTGTGGGCAACATCTTATTTGCACCTTCCTTTTATTAAACTATTAATTAAATTAAGTTGATACTTAATTGTCAAATACATTGTAAAAAAAACAGCTGTCAACTGATTTTGTGTTAAATTTTTGTCAAATTTTGGTTAAAATCTTGTCGGGTCGTGTGAGTACATTAAGGAGCTTTTTATTGATTAAAATTATCAATGTTGGAATTGAAATATAGCAACAAACAAAGTATAATTGAGCAAAAATCAAAAAGAAGGTGCAGGGGCAATCAAAAAACACATTGATCCTAAAAATGACTTTGCATTTTATTGGCTGTTTGGGAGAGCCAAAACAAAACACCTGCTTTTGGATTTTATAAATTCAGTGCTCAATACAAATACTGATGACTTAAAACTAAAAAATCCAAACATAATAAGAGATATGCAAAAGGGCAAAGATGTAAAGCTGGACATAAGGTGTGTCTTATCAACAGGTGAACACGTAAATATAGAAATGCAGATGTTGAAATATCTTTATATGCCAAAGCGAAGCGCATACTACGGATCAAAGATGCTTATAGATCAGCTAAAAGAAGGACAAAAATATGATAAACTACAGAAAGTTATAACAATAAATATATTGAACCACATATACTTTAAACAAACTTCAAAATATCATAACAAATTTTATCTTACAGAAGAAGACACGGATATAAAGCTTGAAGACATAATAGAGATGCACTTTATAGAACTGCCTAAAATAAAGAAGACATTTCCGAGCAAAAATGATAAATTAATGACATGGCTGTTGTTTTTTAAACACTATGACGATGAAAAAATAATGGAGGTGTTAAGAGTGGCAAATCCGAAAATAAAAGAAGCTGAGGAAGAATTTGGAGAACTGACAGCAGATGAAGCAGCGAAGAGGATCTATGAAATGAGAGAAAAGGCTATAAGAGATAAAATATCATTTATTGATGCTGCAAGGGAAGAGGGATTACAAGAGGGATTACAAGAAGGATTGCAAAAAGGAGAACATAAAAAGGCAGTAGAGATAGCAAAAAATATGCTAAAGTTAAGAGCAAATATTAAATTTATAGTGCAAGCAACAGGTTTACCTGAGGATGAGATAAAGAAGCTTATGAAGTGAAAAACAGCAAACAAATAATCGTGTTGGGTTATTTACTTGGATTTAGCAATAACCAAGATTTTGATAGTCCATGTTAAAGCTATATTCGTAAGGAGGTGATGTCTTTTTATAGGCGAAAAGATTTTAAACTTTGATTAACTAAATAATCATTTGAACTTCTTAAAGCGCCTGGACCTAGTTTTTTATAGAAAAACTAGGTTGACGAGGAGGAGGTTTATCGAACGATCGGCGGATGCCTCCCGGTTGCTCACGACCGTTAACGATACCACAAAAACACAGGCAACTGTGCTACAAAAGGTATCAGGTGAGATGAGTTGGTATTTGTGTTTTTAAGGAAGTAATAAGGGGTTTGTTTTTAAAGCATTTCACAATTTAAGGAAATACTGTAAAAGAATTAATAAAAACTGGTGTTAGTTTGTAAAAAAGTTATTTTAGTTTCAGAATTGATTGAAAAAAATTTTAATAGGTAAAAGAAAGGAGAGTTTAACTTTAAAAAATGTGCGGGATAATTGGATATACAGGTAGGAGAGCTGCCGTTCCTATATTATTGGAAGGCTTGAGCCGTTTGGAATATCGTGGCTATGATTCAGCGGGGATTGTAGTGTACGAAGGTGATGAGCTAAAGCTTGTAAAGAAAGCAGGCAGAATATCTGTTTTAAAAGAGCTGTTGGAACATATAGATACAAATGCTAGTTTAGGCATAGGGCATACCAGGTGGGCTACTCATGGCGCACCTTCAGATGTAAATGCTCATCCCCACACCGATGACAGCGGTTGCTTTGCAGTTGTTCACAATGGCATCATTGAAAACTACATGGAAATCAAAGAATGGCTTTTAAAGAAAGGGCACAAATTTGTATCGGATACAGATACTGAAGTGCTGCCTCACTTAATCAAATATTATTACGATGGAGATTTGCTTGCTGCTGTAAAACGCGCAAAAAAGCAAATCGAAGGATCATATGCGATGGTGGTGCTTTCAAAGCATGAACCCAAGAGACTGGTTGCTGCAAGGCAGGACAGTCCATTGATACTGGGTGTGGGCGAGGGAGAGTATTTTGTAGCTTCAGATATACCTGCAATTTTAAAATACACCAGAAGCGCTGTGATAATAGATGATGGAGAAACCGTTGATATAACAGATGTGTATTTTAAAGTCTATAATGGAGCAGAGCTGGCAGTAAAAAAGCAGCTTTTTAATATCACATGGGAAGACAGCCGTGCAGAAAAAGCAGGTTACGATCACTTTATGTTGAAGGAGATTCATGAACAACCAAATGCTATCAAGGACACTGTTAGAGGACGCATAACCGATAATAGAGTTGTGCTAAAGGAACTTGAAGGTTTAGAAGATTTTATTAAAGGCTTACGCAGGATACACATAGTAGCATGCGGCACTGCTTATCATGCAGGTATGGTGGGCAAATACGCTATAGAATTGCTGGCAAGAATTCCTGTTGAGGTAGATATTGCATCTGAGTTCAGGTACAGAAATCCTATTGTAAGCAAAGGAGATCTTGTCATTGTAATAAGCCAGTCGGGGGAAACTGCAGACACCTTGGCAGCGCTTAGGGAATCAAAGCGACTTGGAGCCAAGGTGCTGGCGGTAACCAATGTGGTGGGAAGTTCAGTCAGCCGTGAGGCAGATTATGTGATATACACATGGGCTGGACCTGAAATAGCAGTGGCTTCTACAAAGGCATTTACCACACAACTTGCAGTTATGTATATGATAGCGGTTTGGCTGTCGCAAAAGCTGGATACAATTGCTGAAGAACACAGGGCTGAAATTTTAAGAGAATTGAAGAGCATGCCGGAAAAAGCAGCTAAAGCGCTCAGAGCTGCTGATGATATAAAGAAAATAGCTGAAGCTTATGTGGATAAGAATAGCGTATTTTTTATAGGGCGCGGACAGGATAACGTCATTGCATCAGAAGGAGCACTTAAGCTCAAAGAAATATCTTATATTCATGCAGAAGCGTATGCTGCAGGAGAGCTAAAGCACGGAACTCTAGCGCTTATCGAAGAAGGCGTTCCTGTGGTTGCGCTGGTTGCACAAAGGGATTTGGCTCAAAAGATGTACAGCAACATAAAAGAAGTAAAAGCAAGAGGGGCAAAAGTGCTGGCTGTAGCGCTTGAAGGAGATGAAATTGTGGAAAAGGAAGCAGATGAAGTGATATACATTCCTGACACACATTCCGTGCTTTCTTCCATCCTAACAGTTATACCGCTTCAACTGCTTGCATACTACGTGAGCGTGCTGAAAGGATGCGATGTGGATAAGCCTAGAAACTTAGCTAAAAGCGTGACGGTGGAGTGAAAGGATCCTTCACTATTTTATTGTAAAAACTCTTAGTGTCAGCCATGGGGATATAAGGGCTGTTAGCAAGTAGGATATCGGCTCTCTGGTGTAGAAGCTGCGAGATTAATTGCAGGTCAGCTTTGATGATGCCAGAGGCTCCTGTCTAATACTATTACAAGCGTTTTTGCTTGACACAACCTACTTAAACCTATATACTGTTACTCGAATGTAAAGAACCTTTAAATCCGGCACTGTGAGGTCGGGAAGGGAGAGTACTTGTGTTGATAAAACGTTTTTTGTGCTTAAAACAAGTTTTTGGTTGTTGCTTAATAAAAATCGCATTTTCAAGCCTACTATCAGTGGCAGTGGATGAGTTCATTGTCAATGGTAGTAGGCTTTTTAATTTATATGGAGGTGTATAAAATTGGCTTGTGGTGAAGAGAAAGCACAAATTATGAATGAAAAGGATATATCGAGGGTTTTAACGCGCATAGCTCATGAAATAATTGAACGCAACAAAGGTGTAGAAAATGTGGTGCTTATAGGTATCAGGAGGAGAGGGGTTCCGTTAGCGGAGCGCATAGCGCAGAATATTGAAAAAATTGAAGGAGTTAAAGTGCCTGTTGGTGTTTTGGATATAACGCTGTACAGAGATGACTTAACAACTCTTTCTCATCAACCGCTTGTGCATCAGACAAAAGTTGATTTTGATATAAACGGCAAAGTTGTGATACTGGTTGACGACGTTTTGTTTACCGGCAGAACAGTAAGGGCAGCGCTGGATGCAGTTATGGATTTGGGAAGGCCGGGTGCTGTGCAGCTCATGGTGCTTGTAGACAGAGGGCACAGAGAACTGCCTATAAGAGCGGATTTTGTGGGTAAAAATGTTCCTACTTCTAAAAAAGAAGTAATTGCTGTGAGGATTAAAGAAATAGATGGAGAGGAAAACGTAGCAATTTTAGAGCGGCCGAGTTAAACAGTTTTTTAAAATTAAAACTGGTGGTGTGCTTAAAAAAATGAGTGGTTTTAATTGTAAACACATATTAGGGCTTAGAGATATTGCGCGTGAAGATATTTGCAAGATACTTAAAACTGCTAAAGCTATGAAGGAAATCATAAGCCGCCCTATTAAGAAAGTGCCGGCTTTGCGCGGCAAAACGGTAGTGACGTTGTTTTATGAGAACAGCACTCGAACAAAGTTGTCTTTTGACTTGGCTGCGAAATACTTGAGCGCTGATACAGTGAGTTTGAGTGTTTCAACGAGCAGCGTAAAAAAAGGTGAGAGCTTGATCGACACTGCGCGCACGGTTGAAGCAATGCGTACAGATATCTTGGTTATGCGTCATCCGGCATCAGGCGCACCAGCGACGTTGAAAAATTACTTAAATTGTGCAATAGTAAATGCAGGCGATGGAATGAACGAACATCCTACACAAGCGCTTTTGGATTTGTTCACGATACAGGAGAAAAAAGGCAAAATTGAAGGGCTTAGGGTTGCTATCATAGGTGATATACTTCACAGCAGAGTTGCGCGTTCTAATATTTGGGGGCTTAAAAAACTCGGTGCGGAAGTCGCCGTTGCAGCACCTTCTACGCTTATACCACCCGAAATAGAAAAATTGGGCGTTGAAGTTTATACAAAAGTAGAAGAGGCGCTAAAAGGTGCGGATGTTGTAAATGTGCTGAGGCTTCAGCTTGAAAGACAGGAGAGCTCTTTGATACCAAGCCTTAGAGAATATGCCATGATGTACTGTATAAACGAGAAACGCTTGAATCACGCTAAAGATGATGTGCTTTTGATGCACCCCGGACCGATGAACAGAGGTGTGGAAATTTCTGATGATGTTGCAGACAGCGCTAGGTCTGCAATAAATGAACAGGTTACAAATGGGGTAGCGGTGCGCATGGCAGTTTTGTACCTGCTTGCCGGAGGTGAAAAGGTTGAAAAAATTGATTAAAGATGGTTATGTCATAGATACGCAAAACATGACCATGGAGAGAAAAGATGTGCTTATAGAAGCCAAAACTGTGGTTGCAATAGATAAAAACATCTCGCCGGATGCAGATACACAGGTTATAAATGCAGAAGGAAAACTGGTGTGTCCTGGGCTTATAGATATGCATGTGCACTTGCGTGAGCCGGGTTTTGAAGCAAAGGAAACGATTGCTACAGGTACTCTGGCAGCAGTGCATGGTGGATTTAGCGCTGTGGCTTGTATGCCTAATACAAATCCAGTTTGTGACAGCAAAGCGACGGTGAGATTTATACTGGACAAGGCAAGGATTTTTGCTAAGAGCAAAGTGTATCCGATAGCAGCTATAACCAAAGGATCAGAAGGCAAGGAGATTACAGAAATGGCTGATTTGATGGATGCAGGAGCAGTGGCTTTTTCAGATGACGGACAGCCGGTGATGGATGCAGGCGTTATGTATAAAGCTATGCAGTATGCGAAGATGCTCGATGCTGTCATAATTTCTCATTGTGAGGACAAAGGATTGTCTTCCGATGGAGTTATGAATGAGGGATATTACAGCACGATTTTGGGTCTAAAAGGCATACCAAAAGCAGCAGAGGAAATCATGGTGGCAAGGGATATAATACTGGCAAAAGCAACGAAGTGCAGGCTGCACATAGCGCATGTGAGCACTAAAGGTTCGGTGGAGCTTGTGAGAAGAGCTAAAGAAGATGGCATAAATGTTACATGTGAAGCAGCACCGCACCATTTCACTTTAACTGATAGCGCGGTAGAAGGTTATGACACTTCAACCAAAGTGAACCCGCCTTTGAGAAGTGAAGAGGATGTAGAAGCTGTAAAACAAGGTTTAGCAGATGGTACAATTGACGCAATTGCTACTGATCATGCGCCGCATACTGCTGAAGAAAAGAAGGTAGAATATCAATATGCGCCATTTGGACTTATAGGTTTGGAGACAGCAGTAGGGCTTGTGTTCACAGAGCTGGTGGACAAAGGTGTGCTTACACCTGTTCAAGCAGTTTGTAAGCTTACAAAAGCACCGGCAGACATTCTGAAAATTTCTGGAGGCTTTTTAACCAAAGGATGCACAGCGGATATCACCATAATCGATCCAGATGTTGAGTGCACAGTGAATCCAGAAGATTTTAAGAGCAAAGCTAGAAACACTCCATTTGCAGGTAGAAGATTAAAAGGCGCTGCTGTGATGACTATTGTGAACGGGGAAGTAGTTTTTGATAGTCAAATAGCATTTGAGAAGTGAGAAATGGCACGCAGAAGTTAAAAAGGGGTTTTGTCTATGAAAGCGTTATTAGTTTTAGAAGATGGTTCGGCTTTTGAAGGCAAGTCATTTGGCGCTAGCGGTGAGTGCTTTGGGGAAGTGGTATTCAATACCAGCATGACTGGTTATCAAGAGATATTGACCGATCCTTCTTACTGCGGGCAGATAGTTGTAATGACATATCCGCTTATAGGGAATTATGGAATAAATGACGATGATTTTGAAGCGGAAAAGTCATTTATGCGTGGCTTTGTGGTGAGGGAAAACTGTGAAGAGCCAAGCAACTGGCGTTCAAAAAAGAGTGTAAGCCAGTATTTAAAAGAACAAGGAATTGTTGGAATAAGCGGCGTGGATACGAGGGAAATTACAAGGATAATAAGAAGTTATGGGGCTATGCGCGGTGTTATAAGCACAGTGGAAGAAGACAGAGAAAAGCTTTTAGAGAAAGTAAAAAAAGCGCCTTTTTTGACAGGGCAGAACTTAGTTGGCGAAGTATCCACAAAAGAAGTATATACTGTTGCTGGCGATGGCAAGCGCATAGTTCTTATGGATTTTGGCGCTAAAAAGAACATAATACGCTGCCTCAACAAGCGTGGGTTTGAAGTAGTGGTTGTGCCGCATGACATGGAAGCAGATGATATTATGTCGCTTAACCCAGATGGGCTCATGCTGTCAAATGGTCCCGGGGATCCGGTTGATGTGCCTAAGTCAATTGAGACGGTAAGAAAACTTATAAACAGACTTCCCATATTTGGAATATGCCTTGGGCATCAGGTTATTGCTCTGGCTTTGGGGGGTAAGACTTTCAAGTTGAAATTTGGTCACAGGGGAGCCAATCAGCCGGTAAAAGATTTAAAAACAGGCAGAGTGTATATCACTGCTCAAAATCATGGATTTGCTGTAGCAAAAGACTCGCTGCCATCATATGCACTGGTTTCTCATGTAAACTTAAATGACGGTACTGTTGAAGGAATAAGGCATAAAGATTTACCGGTATACTCTGTGCAGTATCACCCTGAGGCTGCTCCAGGGCCACAAGATTCAGAATATCTCTTTGATGAATTTGCGAATATTGTAAACAGTTAAACTTATTAAAAAGCTAAAG
>JAJOKN010000081.1 GCA_021129815.1 Desulfotomaculum sp.
CAAATCAACCAATACAACATCATAACCGAATTTAACAATTTTATCCCATGGTATTACCATTTCTTTACTGGCGCTGAAAATACCCATTTTTTTCTTGGGAGTAACAACTAACGACATTACTTTTCCATCTGTCAAATCAAAATGCAAATCTGTTACTGCCCCTAATTTACTCCCATCAGCTATATTAACAATATCTCTCTTGGATAAATCAGTAACTTTATACATAATCTATCCTCCTATCAACTTATGTTTAATATTTTTATTTTTAGGATATGTTGAAGAATCATATAAAGTTACAAAAAATATTTTTTAACATGGTTTTTGGTCAATTCATAAAGCCAAAATATTTCCTGAACCTTTAAAAGAAATCCCATAAAAATGTAAATCAGCGCTCCAACAAAGATACAAAGAGTCGTTTCAACAAGTAATCCCGCATCCCCATAAGCACTTAGATTTATAAAACCATCAACATAAAACACCACAATGCCCATAAGCATCGAAGCTATACCTATTTTAAGACAAAAATACAACACCGATTTATCCCACAATCCTTGCATGCGCTTAGACAAAAACTTTGACAGCATAAGTGTATTTATAATAGCAGCAATAGAGGTAGCAAGTGCAAGTCCACCGTGCTGAAGTGGTCCAATTAAAGACAAGCTTAAAATCAAATTGATAAATACTGCAATAAACGTAAGCTTAACAGGCGTACGTGTATCATGCAATGCATAAAAGCCTCTAGTTAGGATAACATTTACAGATTGAGCAGCAAGCCCTATGCTAAAAAACATAAGTGCTGTAGCTGTCATATCAGTGGCTCTTGCATCAAATGCTCCACGCTCAAACAATAATTGAATTATAGGGTAACTCAACACAAATAAACCTACACTAGCAGGCACAGTAAACAATAATACCATTTTGAAGCTCTTTTGCAATGTATCTTTTGCGCTTTTAAGCGAAGAATTTGCTACTTGGCGGGTTAATGTAGGGTAAAAAGCTGTACCTATAGCCATAACAAACAATCCTAAAGGAAGCAAAATCAATTTGTTAGCAAAATTAAGCGCTGATATACTGCCTTCAGCTAGCCCAGAAGCTAATATTCGATCAATAATTATGTACAGCTGATTAACAGATACGCCGACAACAACTGGAATCATCATTGACATCACTTTTTGAACGCCGCTGTCACGAAAATTTATATCAAATTTATACCTAAATCCAACTTTATACAAATAAGGTACCTGCATTATTGCAGCCACAATTAGGCTTAAAAGTGTTCCTATGGCAACACCATAAATTCCTACTATTTCACCTAATGTGAGTGTTGAAATTATAACAATAGCATTAGCGACAACTACTGTAAGTGCAGGTACAGCAAATATGTTATTTGCATTCAAAAGCCCATTGAATAAAGTAGAAACTCCCATGAAAACCAATGCCGGCATCATTATAAGCGTAAGCTCTTCTGCTAAAAGCGCTGTTTCACCACTCAAACCCGGAGCTATAAGCTTTACTAAAACTGATGCAAAAGCCATACCACAAACAGCAAGAACAAAAAATATTATAATAGTAATCGTAGTAATTTTATTGAACAAATTCCATGCTTCTTGTCTTCTTCCTTTAGATTGATATTCGCTGAATACTGGCACCACCACTGTGGCAAGCGCTAAAGCCAGTATGTTCATCAGTATATATGGTATAGTATATGCTACTAAATACGCATCTGTTTCTCCAGTAGCTCCAAACTGATGTGCAATAACCATGTCTCTAATAAAACCCAATACTTTTGAAAGCAAATTTATCAGCGCTATCACAAAAGTAGCTCTAACAATAACTTGACTAAAAGACACTTATAACCCTTCATTTCTGCATTTAAATTTACAAAAAACTCATTAATCTATTGAGCATTACTACAGCTTCTGCTCTCGTAACAACGAATTTTGGTTCAATTCTATTTTCATCCCTAGCTCTCAATATTTTTTCTTTTAACATTACAGACACTAATGGCTTTGCCCACAAACTTATATCACTGGTATCTATATAGTTATTATTCAAGTATTCATATAAATCTGCCTCGTTATTCTTTAAAAAATAATGTTTTGACTCATATCCTGCTGCACGTGCCATCATTACTGCCAGCTCTTCTCTCGTAACAAGACCTTTAGGACCAAACAAATATTTAGAATGTCCTGCAACTATTCCTGCTTTAAACGCTGAATTTATCGGTCGGCTATACCACGCACTTGGGTCAACATCATAAAACAAAATTTCGTCTGCCTCAACCTCTGCTACCTTCAAAAGCCTAACTAACATCGAGGCAAGCTGCGCTCTGGTCAGCGGTTCATCAGGCCTAAAACTTCCATCTGGATACCCTGCTACTATGCCCAAAGAAGACATTCGCAATATAATATCCTCCGCCCAATGCCCTTCGATATCATTATAACTATAATTGATTCTTTTAATTTTATCATAAAAGCGGCTCTTCAATGCTGAGTATGCAGCATCATATATCGCATCCACTTTATCCTCTGCACGCTCATTGCTTTTAGGAAAATAATAGCATTGCGCCCCTACAGGCAAATTACCTGCATCTATATTTCTTTCAATAATATTATTTATAATTAGGCGCGCAGGTATATCTGCATTTATCTCATAAATATCATTTTTAACTGTTTTAATGCTCACAACATTATTATAAACCCCTTGGACTGTTCCGATAATAGGTATATGACCATATATCAAGCTAAACGTTTGTCCTCTTTTTTTGATGTTGCTTCCTATCACTTCTATCTTATATTTGCCTTCTATTGGATTATTTATAACAATAACTTCTACATTATTTTTTTTGTCCCCTTTTATGATATTGTTTCCCCAAAATACTCGCCCATCAGGAGAAATGATTTTTAAATCTATATCATTCACAAGCACAGAGTCAGAGTATGGATCTGCAGGGTAGTCACTCCACACAAGAACTGCTTTTAAAGGCGTTTTTCCATCGCTGTCTATGCTAAAGCTGTAAACATCTCCACTTTTTATAGGTACATAATCAAAAAAAGTTGTCATCGTATCTTCCAGCGACATAATCGATGCTTGCAAATCAATCAAGCCAAATCCCTGCGCTAGCCTGGGTTCATTTGGTAAATCTTTTGCACCATATATCAGCGCAGCCTTAACAAGTGCAGCAGATGGTTCAATTTGCTTTATATCAACAAAATATTGTCTTAATACTGCAGTTATGCCAGTAGCAAGTGCATTTGCCATGCTGGTACCAGATAAATAAGTATAATTTGTGCTTGAAAACCCCTCACCTCCATTTGTTACATCAGCTAACGACAATATCCACGTTCCTGGAGCTACTAAATCAGGTTTAATGCGTCCATCCAGCGTTCCACGCCTGCTGAATGCAGCCACTTGATACGGATTGTCAGAAAGCTCATCTATTCCCCTTAAATTTTCAGAAGCTCCTATAACAATAGCATTTTTTGACATGCCAGGAGAAGTCACATAACTCTTAGAATTATTTTTAAAAGGATCAAAATTTCCTGCAGATTTTAATACTAACATGTCAGGATGCTCCCAGACAAACTTATCCAACAAATGGGCATTATAATCATACACAGCACTGCCGCCCTGAATTCCCCAGCTGTTAGAGTGAATTCGCGCTCCTGCATTATTATACGCATCGGACAACAGCTCATACATGTTCGGAAGTCTCATTGAATTTGAGTTTTCATCATATCCCGCTTGAAAGTACACAACTGCTCCTGGAGCCATGCCTCTTAACCTGTTTTGTGTGCTAACTCCCGTTCCAACCATAGAACCAAGTATATGTGTGCCATGACCAGTCGGATCTGACCATCCATCTCCCCAATAATCTTTAACGTCAATTATTTTCCCTTTTAAATCCGGGTGAATTTTATCCAAATTCCCTGTGCTGATTCCAGTATCTGCAACTCCTATTATTTGACCCTCACCGGTTAATCCCAAAGCATTAGAAGCAAAGCTATTTAGCCACACAAGTGGCGTTCCCATGATAACAGCTGCAAAGTCGTCTTCAACATCCACTTTAACATCATCATAATCTTTTTCATGCTTTGAAAAATAAAAAACACCCTCTGCATAGATGGGTTTTATAAATATAAAAAATAAGCCAAACAAAGCTATAGCCTGTAAACATTTTTTAACTAGCAAGTTTTTCATAAAGACCTACCTCTATTCATTATAAAGTTGCTACTCAATTCATATCTCTAACCGTTGTCTTAAGCAGTGCTGCAATTCTTTAACCAAGTTAATGTCATGAGATTCAGCATATATTCTAAGCAAAGGCTCTGTGCCAGATGCTCTTATCAGCACCCACGATCCATCTTTTAACACAAACTTAACTCCATCTATAGTGATTTTCTGTGTTACATCAATACCTGCTATTTCTTTTAGATCAATGTGGTTTAACATTTCAAGCACTCTTTTCTTATCTTCAGCAGTTGTACGGATGTCTAATCGACTGCTGTAAAACTTTCCAAACACTTTTGTGATGTCTTCATATAGCTCTAACAAGCTTTTTTTGTGATATGCCATTATCTCCACAGCTAAAAGCCCTGCTAAAATGCCATCTTTTTCAGGAATGTGCCCTCTTATGGATAGACCCCCGCTTTCTTCTCCACCTACAAGAGCTCTTTTTTGATACAAACACTGTCCTATGTATTTAAATCCAACAGGAGTCTCTTCTACATGCTGATTATATTTTTTTGCAATTTTATCTAACAAATGCGTGGTAGCTACTGTTCTCGCAGCAAAACCTTCAAGTCGCCGTGCTTCTAATAAATGATAATACAATATAGGCAAAAATTGATTAGGTGTTATATACCGTCCATCTTTGTCTATAATGCCAAATCTATCTGCATCTCCATCCAACGCAAGCCCCAAGTCTGCCTCATTTTTCAAAACTTCTTGCTTGAGTTCATCCAACAAATCTCCCTTAGGCTCTGGCATTTTGCCTCCAAACAGCGGATCTCTACGATTGTTGATTGTTTTTACCTCTAAACCACACTGCTTTAAAATATAATCCAGATAACCTATCCCTGCTCCATGCATGGGATCCACTACAATTTTTAACTGAGAATCTCTTATAGCCTGTGTATCGGCCAATTTCAAAATATGCCCTACATATCTTTTAAACGGATCTATTTTTTTGCACTCGCCTTTCTTTTCATCATCATGCTGTATGTCCGCAAGCTTTCCATAGCGCCCTTTTGGTTTTTCAATTTCACCCAGCACGCATATCTCTTGTTGTTCTTTGATATATTGTTCTATTTTCTTTGTCACACTTGGAAGAGCTGGTCCTGCATATTCCGGTATAAACTTGAATCCATTATATTCCGGAGGATTATGGCTTGCTGTCAGCATAATTGCACCTGCAGCATTTTTAATCGTTATTGCATATGCAGTGACCGGAGTAGGAGTTGGGCTTTCGATCAGATAAGCTAAAATACCGCTTTTATTCAGCTCTTTTGCAACTTCTTCTGCAAAGCGATCAGATAAAAACCTGTTATCATAACCAACAATAACACCTTGATCTGCACAGTTTTTTTCAATTAAATGCTTTGCTACCGCTCTTGTTACTAAGCGTACGTTGTCAAAAATAAAATCTTCTGCTATTATGCCGCGCCAACCATCCGTCCCAAATGCAATTTTTATACTCATCGCTTTTCCTCCTTCTTAACTTAAAATACAAAACAACTATTTACATCAGCTTTTCTTAATATTTTCACCAACCAGCCCTTTCAAATAATTAATAAATTCATCTGCTAAATCTTTTCGCTTTAATGCAAATTCCACCGTTGCTTTTAAATATCCCATCTTGTCTCCAACATCATACCTTTTACCCTCAAACTCTAAAGCAAATATCGCTTCACAGCTGCACAAAGCTTTAAGCGCATCTGTAAGCTGTATCTCGCCGCCTGTTCCAGGCTCTGTCTTTTCCAAAAAATCAAAAATGCGCGGGCTTATTATATACCTGCCCATAACCGCTAAATTGGATGGCGCATCTTTTACTTCTGGTTTTTCAACTAAATCACTTATTCGATATATATTACCTTTTATCTTATTAGCTGCAATTATTCCATATTTTTTTACATCTTCTTCTGGTACTTTTTGCACAGCTATAACGCTGTATTGGTATTCGTCATACACATCCATGAGCTGTTTTAAACAAGGTTCTTTGCTTTCTACAATGTCATCTCCAAGCAGCACTGCAAAAGGTTCATCTCCTATAAACTTTCGCGCGCAGTAAATAGCATGACCTAATCCTAAAGGTTCCTTTTGTCTCACATAATGTATATCCACCATATTTCCTATGTGCTGTACCATTTTTAAAAGCTCAGCTTTGCCTTTTTCCGCCAACTGCGCTTCTAATTCCAACGACTTATCAAAGTGATCCTCTATAGCTCTTTTATTCCGCCCTGTAATTATCAAAATATCCTCAATTCCAGAAGCTACAGCTTCCTCTACTATGTACTGTATCGTGGGCTTATCTACAATAGGCAGCATTTCCTTAGGCTGTGCTTTTGTGGCTGGCAAAAAGCGCGTACCTAAGCCTGCCGCTGGAATTATAGCTTTTTTAACATGCTTGTTATTCATATTTTTATCCCCTCACTTTTTGCCCCTGGTTTTTACATCAACATCAGCTATATTACTTTTTTGGCCAATAATTCCAATTTTTTCAGCCGCAACTATTATTATCACAGATAAAACTGCTAGTATTAAAATAGCTCTGTCCGTGGTAACTATGTTGAGAACATAAGCACTTATGCCCATAAACATGCTTATGCCGTATATGACGAGCACAGTTTGTTTATGTGACAACCCCAATTCCATCAAACAGTGATGCACATGCCTTTTATCCGGCTTAAAAACAGGCCTTCCTTGATAGCACCTTCTCACAATAGCAAAAAAAGTATCCAAAAGAGGTATCCCCAATATAACTATAGGTATAAAAACAGACATGGCTGCAGCGCTTTTTGTTGCACCGATTATAGACAACACCGCAAGGCAGTAGCCCAAAAACATAGATCCTGTATCGCCTAGAAAAATTTTAGCGGGATAAAAATTGTACTTCAAAAAACCAAGAGTAGCAAAAGCTAAAATAAGTGCAATAACTGCTACGTTTAATATTTCCGAATTTCCTAAAGCAGAGCCTTCTCTCAATGCCACAGCAGAAATGGTAATTGCTGCAATGATGCTGATACCGCTCGCCAATCCATCCAATCCATCAATTAAGTTTATAGCGTTGATAACTGCAACTATCCAGAATATCGTAAGAGGTATGGACAGTATCCCCAAATATATAATATCATCAGATAACGGATTAGTTATAAAATCTATCTTTATGCCAAAAAACAACACCAATGTAGCTACAGCTATCTGTCCTAAAAGCTTCAGCCTTGCTGGCATGCCAAAGATATCATCGAATATACCGAGTAGTACTATAAATAAACCTCCTAATAAAAGCCCCATTACTTCTGTATTTGAACCATAAAGAATGCAGACAGGTATAGCAAATGCTAAATATACTGCAACTCCTCCCATGCGAGGCTTTATCTCTTTATGCACTTTCCGGCTGTCAGGTTTATCCAAAGCTCCCACTTTAAAAGCAAATTTTATAACTGCCGGCGTCATAAAAAAAGATATTGCAAATGCTAAAAACACTGCTAAAAATACACACATTTATATAAATCTCTCCCAATGAGTGCTAACTGATCGCAAACATTATCTCACATTCAGCAGCTAACTCATCATCTACTTTTGCCGTTGCAAAACCTTTACCTATTTTGCTTCTAATCTTGGTGAGTTCAACTTCCAATATCAGTTGGTCTCCAGGTATTACCTGCTTTCTAAATCGCGCTTTGTCGATACCAGCAAAAAATACCATTTTTCCTTTGTATTCGGGCATAGCAAGCAGCGCAACTGCTCCTACCTGTGCCATAGCCTCTATGATGAGCACACCTGGCATAACAGGATAATTCGGAAAATGCCCTTGAAAAAACTCTTCATTTGCAGTTACATTTTTTATGCCTACAGCTCTTTTTCCATTTTCAATTTCTATGATTTTATCGACCAGCAAAAAAGGATACCTGTGTGGCAATATCTTTTTTATTTCATTGACGTCCATAGAATTCATAACTAAAAATAAACCTCCCTCATGCTCACTTAAATTATTCACCTTTTAGGCCTCTAAAACCTGCTTTTTGTGATAAGTTTTACAAATTTTTGTTTGTTTTTTTAGCATTTTTTAATTATCTCTGTACAAACCCAACAGCATTTCAGCGCTTATCAAAGCTCGCTTTTTGACAGTATCTAACTTCTGTTGAATATGCTTTTTCTCCTCATTCCAATTATCGATGATGTAATTTAGTTCGATACACATTTTTTTAAAATCACTGTTGTTTTTAACATTGCACACAGCCTTTCGCCCAATTTGTTCCAAGAATCTCTCTATCTTAGGATCATACGATATTCCAATAACCGGAACGCCGCATGCTACAGCCATAATCAACGAATGCAATCTCATTCCAATTACTGTTTTAGCCAAACAATACACTCCTAAAAGCTGATCCACCGTGTACTCATCTTCTAGCATAAAGTATTTGCTCCGCATATCTTTCGCTACTCTACGGCATGCTGACAAATCATGCGGAAAGTGCATAGGCAAAAACAATACTTGTCCTCCTCTTTTTGCATATTCATCGCAGCACAAAGCGAGCTCTTTATATAGAGTTTCATTTCCCTGCCAGTTGCGCACAGATACGATCAGCATTTCTTTTTGGCTGTCCATGCCAAGCTTTTTCACTAAATCAAGCCCTTTTTTTTGTATCTTCTGTGTAATATTCACCCCTAGTACAGGATCAGCAGTCACTGTTATGTGCTTTTTTACTCCGATACTGTGCAGTTCTTTTTTAGAACCATCATCTCTAACAGTGATAGACGAAACACAATTGTTTACAATCGTTCTCGTCAAAAAGCGCCCTAAAGGAGTATTTATAGGCCCTATGCCATGAGCATAAAAAAACACATGTTTTTTTAGCAAATAAGCAAGCACAATGAGCGCTAAATAATATAACAGGCTCTTTATGCCAGTAACATCCTGCAGCAAACTTCCCCCGCCGCTTACAAAAACATCGCTTTTGCTGATAGCTCTGACAACTTCGCGTAAATCCCATCTGTTCACTGCCAGAACATCATACGATTTACAAGTGCTAGCAGGATCATTGGACAGCACCGTTATTTCTATATCAGGTTTTAACTTCTTCAAGCAGGAAATTATGCTGTACAGTATAGCTTCATCGCCTGCGTTGTTAAAACCATAATATCCTGATAAAACTATCTTCATCAAAAATTTGCTCTCCAGCAATAAGTTTTTTCTTTAATTATCATTTACAAAGGTAAAGCGCTTATAAACTCTTTTAATAAAACCACAAATCAATATAGCCAGTACCCCTATTACTACACCTAATATCAAGCCGTTTAACGTTCTTTCAAATGAAACCACAAGAGGTGTATGCAGATGAGCAAAAGTATTCACCAATGATATCTGACCAATCGTTCCCAATATAACAAGAGGCAAATACCAGTTGTGCTTGTAACCATAATACAGCAGTAATATAATCGCAGGATGCCCCAATAAAAATTCCTTTGTGCGCGGACGCACCCCAAGTACAGCATCTAGCGCGCTTCTCATCTGAAGCTCTAATTGCGAAATCGCCATTCCCTCATTGCCTGTCCTGATCAAATACACCGCTAATGCAACAAAAACAAACGCACCTACAACACACACGCCGAGTACAAGCGGCTTGTTCCACAGATTGCACACCTTTTCATACAAGTTTTTTCCTCGAGTTCCTCTGTAAGCAAATACCAACAGCACTATGATAAGCGGCATCAAATGCGCAAGCTTGACACCTGCAAATTGATCTAGCTTCAGCATAAAATCTGTGCCAACAAGCAACCCCGCCATAAAAAGAGCGCCCATCAGCGAACACAAGGTAATCAAAAGGAGTTTCAATATAGACTTACAAATCGAACTTTTATTGCTGTCTACAAATAATATTACTGCTAATGTCGGGAACACTATCGCTGAGATAAAAGCCATCAACTTACAAGCTTCTCTTGGAATCAAAAACAACATAAAAGCCCACAAAAAAATCACAAAAACGCCGCAAAAAAGCGCTAAGAATTTGTTCTTCAGAAATTTATTCAATAAATGCTTGTTGCAAAGCTTAAAGCACAAAAGCGCTGCGCCTGCAATGGTTGAAATCCCTATCAAAAATGCAATGTAAATGTTGTTGTTCACATTTGGCAGTGTGCTCGCCTTTCCTATCGTAAGTCCTGAATTTTCGAGCTTTTGTTTTAAACTCTTCAAAAATTCGCTGTTAAATTCAAGCACATCTTGTGCTAAATATGCACTAAATGGTCTTATGAAAAGCACGCGATGGTTTCTCTCAACTGCTGCAAGCTCATATCTTTCAAGCGCTGCGTTTGGAGTATATCTGTGCATTTCTCTTGGCGAAATTGTATGAAGTCTTACCACATTGTTATTGAGCAAATATGCAAGTTCGTTAAATCCCTTTTGTGAGAAAAATTCTATAGCAACTATAGGCACTTCTCTTTCATCATTGATTTTTTCTATAGCCGCTGCAACATCTGTGAGCAGCTTTTCATTTGTGCCTACGATTATGTGATCATTGAACAATATTCCAGACAAGCTTTTTATTTCTTTGATATCAACAAAAACACTGTAGATGCTTTTTTTATCCGCATTTGGCCAGCTGCGAACTTGTACCATGGTGCTTAGCCCAATATGCTCTACATTTGATACTATATGCCTTTTTGGAAACCCAAGCCCAATTTGTCTTAACATAGGCTTGCTGACAGGCACTGATATTACATACAAGTCACCCACAAAAAAATAACTAGTTCTAGGCACTTTTGCTTCTAGCTGTGCGTGTAAACGCTTAAAAGTTTCTTTGTCATAACATATAAAATACGTGCAGTCTTTATGAGGGTACGCATGGCGAAAAATGTGGTTATTTCTTTTATGCATGTACTCTTCCAAACCTTGCTGTACTAGTATGTTTTTCCAATCCTCTTCATTCGGCAGCTCATCGGTGCTTATTTTTAACATAAGCTCATTTTTGCTGTAAACCACAACCGGTTCATATCTTTCAACATCATCTATCGTCATTTCCTTAAACAAAACTGTTGTAAGTCCACTTTCTTTTAAAACTTCTAACACTTCTCTTACAGATTTTCCAGTAAGAGAACTGATGTTGACTATGTCGCTGTATTCCATCATCAGCTCCACATTTTTAAAATCTCTCTCCAGCACATACCTGTTCCAGTACAGCACATGTGTGGAAGCCAGCACGCCAACTGCAAGCAACACAGCTATCAATGCTTTTAATCGAACACACAATTTATATCACAGCCTTTTAACTCATTATAAAATATGTCTTCCACAGAATCTCAAAAACTTAAAAAATCAAGAATTGTTCAACATCGTTATAAAATCTTTCATCATCATATAAGCTGCTCCACGAGTGATAAATCCTTGTTCTTCTATTTTGTCAAGCACTAAAGGACTAAACAGCTCATTTTGCATAAAATATTCATAAGCTTCTCTTTGGCTCATATCCATACTCATACATCTGGCAAACATATAAGCTACATCATCTAAAGTCAAAGCATTTCCTTCCACTGATAGCTTTGGAATATCAACCTCTTCTGGGCCTGCCAATTTTATTAGACCTATGAGCGCATTTATAAATCGCTCTTCTGAAATCTCATCATCCAGCTTATAATCGTTTTCATATCCTCCACACGCCAGTGCATATCGCCTTACAAATTTCAAGCCCTCATAAGCCCAGTGTTTGGTTTCCGGCGCCTCATAATAAAAAGGCTTTATCTCCATTCCTTGATCATTAAGCATGTTTTGAAGTTCCTTTATCAATTTCAAATCCTTGCTCAATTCCCTCACTGTTATACCGTTTTCTATTGCAAGCGCAGCAGCTGCTCCCGCTGCCTGCCCACATGCCATGCCTACAGGAATGACGCGCGCGCTGCCATGTGCTAAAGGATCAAAACCTGCAGAACGCCCTACCACAAGCAAATTTTCAGCTCCTAAAGGTACAAGACTCCTAAAAGGTATTGCATACTGCTTTGGATTTCCCACTATAGTTCCTCTAAAGTTTTTATCAATAGCTTGTATATCCACTGGATAAGAACCATAAGCAATAGCATCTGGAAAATCTCTGTTTTCTAATACATCATCTATTGTAAGCTCATATTCAGCATCTATAAGGCGAGACATGCGCACATACAGCTCTGGTGCAACTCCTGCAAGTTCTACATCCTCCATTCCCGGTATGTTTTTTCTTAGGAATTCTACGATATGATCGAGCTCTTTTATTGCAAGCTCCCGCGCTTCCATGCGTGCTCTTTCATCTAGAGGATTCACACCATAAACATGTAGCGCGTTCACCAGCACCGTGCCATCATTTTGTCTTCCCATATTCAAGCCGCGTATTCCAACACGATCGCTGGTGGGTTCATACTTTGACATTACATTTCCAAATCCCCAAGCGCTGACAGCATTTATTCCAGAACGATAGCCGTTCAATCGTTCTGACGCGAGAGCTTTGCCTATGCCATACCACCAATCCCACCAAGAGATCCCTGAGAGTTTAAATACAAGTGTCACTGCTACGTATCTATCTTTATAGCCTATATCTTCAAACGTCATGCTGTACGGCACACCACAAGCTGCAGCAATATCCGCATCCTGTGTAGCATCTATGACTAATTTTGATTTAAACAAGCGTTCATTTCCGTTCTGATCAATTGCTTTTATGCCATTTAAAACAACATTCTTATCGCTTTGTTTCACAAAAAGCGGCTCTATTCTCTTTGCATTCAACATTACATCCAGCTTATCTTCCTCTTCCACCAATCTGTTAAATACATTTACCGCAGTTGCGACATCAAAGGAATCACCTTCTACCTGCTCAAAAAATTCTAAAAATATCCCTTTATTCAATATTTCACCATCAGGAGAGTAGTTCATATCGATAGTGTTGAGCCACCCGAGCGTCATAAGTCCACCCAATATGGGTCGTTTATCTATTAAAAGCACATGTAAACCATTTCGTGCAGCAGAAACAGCAGCTGCAATGCCTTCTGGATCACTCCCTACAACTATAACATCATAATGATTTCTTGTAACTTCTGGTTTGTTTGGGGGTTTTATTGCTGCTTTAGAAGAAGAGCAGTTAACAGTTAGATATGTTATGCTAATACATAGTGCTATAATCACTGTTAAAAACACTGCTAATTTAAAATAGCTTTTTCTCATTTTTACTAACAAATCACTCCTTGTACTTTTTTAATGCAGCTAATATTGTAGATTTTAGTTAATCAATAGCTGATCTCTATCTTCCCTCTGTACATTATATAGAGAGTTGTCTTAGCCTTTAAACCTCTCCCATCGCTTCTAGGAAACACCAACATGTTGTTGCGCGGCACAGCTTGCCCATCAAATACATTTCCTCCATCTGTAACATTTAATATTCCGTTAGCAGTAGGATCTATACAAACAGCTTTGCCTGAACGCAGCACCAGTTCTGTACCTGCAAAACCTATAACAGTACCTCCAGCCTCTACTCTTACTATTTTCCACTGCGAAACATCTATCTCTATTTCGCTAAGCCTGTCGCTTATGTATCGCTCTACAAAGCTCCTTGTTACAAGAGGATCAGAAGCACTCCCGGGATCTCCACTTCCCGTTGCCCAAACAAAACCTCCGTATGCAAGCAATGCAAACAAAAGCACCCCTAATGCTATTATTCTTTTCACCATAAAACAACTCCTTTTTTGGTAGAGTAAAAAACTTTTTTATTCACTAACGTACAACTTCAATATCAACTTCAAAAGTTCTATCAAATGGAAAATCTATCTTTATATCTTTTATACAAAAACACTTCATATGTCTATTAGCAAATTTAAGCAGTTCATTTTTTGTTTTTTCCTTTACAACATCTATCTTGTCTTTTGGTAATGCATTTCTATTAAACCCCATGCTTTCAACAAATTCATTTATTTTGCTTCGCACATTAGCTTGATATGCCCAGTCATCCAAAAACCGTTCCAATATCATTTTCTGCATATGCAGTTCAGGCATGTCTTTTGCAAGCACAGCTTGACAAATAGCATAACCAATAGTATTTCCCGCTGTATTCCACCCTGCATAAGCAGTCAAATCATCCAACAAATTTTCTCTTGCTAACGCAAACATCAAATCATTGTCTGCACCATTTGGAAAAGCAACATCTGCAACAGCTATTTTATATCCTTTGTTTAAATAATCTTCTATTATATTGACTTTGAAGTCTTCGACATTTAAGGAATTTTTATTCGGCAGATGAGTATTTACAATCAACACTAAATCTGCATCGTCTATATTCTCTGCTCTTATGCATCCTGCTGCGCTGATATGCGCATTTACATTATCACTTAGCGTTTGATCTTCATACAATGCTATTTCTTTAGCAGCTGAATTATCGAAAAAATATACATAAACAGATGGTGATTCGTTTTTCCATTCATTAAAAGCTCTTGTCAAGAGCACTAACCCTACCTCATCTGCACCAGAAAACGTGACAAATTGATCATCGCTGAGGCAGCCAGCGCTTTCAAGCAACGCTTTTAATTCTATGCTTGACTGTGAATACTTTGCAGTGTCATCTCTGCATAAAACAAAATAATCTATCAAATTTTCTTTTGTCTTTTCTATTAAGCTCATATTTACATCAAAATTTTTATTTCTGCGACTTATCCAATCGTGAAATATCACATCCGGAACTTTTTTCAATAAACCTTTCAATTGCTGTTTTTCTTCCACTGACAACCCTTCTAATTGTTTCTTGTTGTAAAGAGCAGTTATTTTAAATATTTCATCTCCAAATATTTTATAATAACCCGGTTCAGCTGTGCTACCTCCCATCCTAGGCGTTCGCATAACAGTGCTGAAGACATATATCTTGCTGCTTGAAGCAATTGATCTCAATTTATCAAAATTAGATAACCTAAAATCTATTGTGTTTTGTGTTAAATGATGCAATCTAGACGCGGTTAAACTTCCATAAATTAAAGTATCAGCAGACAGCACAATATAATCAGCTTGTGAGCAGTTGTCAAATACCCAATTCCATATAGCATCAACATTTGCAGGAACATTTTTTCGAGGTAAATACTCTTTAGGTGGAACCAAAAGTTCTACTTGTTGCAATCCTTCAAAAGTTCTTATAACATAACTCAAATTAACCGGTCTTTCATCTAAAGGCACATATAATATTTTAACTTTTTGTGCTTGTAAAGAAGATGATTTACAAATAATCAATAAAAATATTACTAATAAGAACAGTACAGCTCTAGCTGGTATTTTCAATTTTCATCTTCCTAATGAATTTTTTAAAAATATATACAAACATTAATGCCCATACTATTACTCTAAAGTTCCACAATACACTTCTTAACTAGTAGGTATCGGTATCCAACCCTCTTCATCTGCCATTGCATCATTTACATCGCTTTCGATATTAATCTCTTCATTGCTCGTAACGTTACCTACTTCTGTATTGCTTACATTATCAACATTGCTTGAGCTCTGAACTTCATTAGCATCCACATTGATATTATCATTAGCATTTTGACTTTCTTCAGCTTCTCTAGATTCTTTTAAGTTTTCTTTATTATCTTCCGCTAACTGCTCGTTTTTTTCATCTTTTTTATTATTCTGTATGATCGTATGTCCTTGTACCACATCAACAGTTTCTCCTCTAAATAGCGCCATCACTGCTTCATTTGCTTTTTTAGGATCCACATACCAATAGCTTATGCCATCTATCTCCGCAAATCTACCCGGCAGCGTTTGCGATACTATCTCTACATTTTTAAAATTCTGAGCAGCTTTTGCAAGCTTTATCATCTGTACTATTCCCAAATTAGTATCTATCGCATCATTTATGCTAGGAATTAAATTGTGCAGCTTGGTGACAGTAGAAGGTTGCAATATCTTTTTTGCCAGAGCTTTAAAAAATTCCTGCTGATGCATAGTACGGTCAATATCTCCATTTGGATATCCCCTAAATCGTATGAATTGCAATGCTTTATCACCATCTAATAGTTGTTCTCCTTTTTTAAGATCTATTAGCGTTCCATCAGCAGGGTCATAATAATACATATCTTGAGGAACATAAAATTTTACTCCGCCAACTGCATCAACAATTTTTTTAAATCCTTCAAAGTTGGTCAACACATAATAATCAACAGGAACACCCAGCAAGTCACTAACTATTTTACTTACAAGTTCAGGTCCTACATACACAACTGCTTCATTTATTTTTCTAAATCCATGACCAGGAATATTCACTCTGGTATCTCGTGGAATGGACATAACAGCAAGACGTTTATTTTCTGGATCAAAGCTCACGAACATTATAGTATCAGTTCGTGAAGATTTTTCACATGGCCTTGCATCCATTCCAAGCAATAAAAAACTTATTCTATTTTTTATGATAACTTCTTCTTTACTTACATCTATAGCACTTGCTTCTTTTTCAATATGCTTTGGAAACAAAAATTTACTAGCTAATAAGTAAGTGCTAAAAAATAATACCGCTAATAAAACACAAAAAACAATAAGCGGCAATTTTCTTTTTAACCGGATTTTCTTTGCCATACCAATGCCCCTTTATTTTTATAAGCTAAATATAAGCTAAATAACAATCAAGTAATTTAACAACCTTAATTTTATCGCAAGTTTTTCCTTAATTCAACTCAATTTTTATTTGAATATATTACCAAAGAAACATCTGCATTTTTATTTACATATTGTGAAGATTTTCCTGCATCATTACAATTGCTTTCTTTTGGCTGCCAAGTCTTAAATTCTGGTATAAACCTTTTTATAAATCGCTCTGTCTCGTGTTTATCCTCTGGCAATTTAAAATCAATTATTTCTTTTATAACCTTTTCAATAAGGCTTTTGTCCACATTGCTGGGTCTAGCTATAAAAATACGCTCATGCGTTGTAGCATTTACCCCTTCTTCTGCTGTTAAAAGTTCTTCATAAAGTTTTTCACCTGGTCTCATACCAGTTATAACAATTTCAATATCTTCATCTGGTTCTAAACCTGATAACCTTATTAAACTCTTAGCTAAATCCATAATCCTTATAGGTTCTCCCATGTCCAACACAAATATCTCTCCATCTTTAGCCATAGCACCTGCTTGGATGATAAGTTGAATCGCTTCTGGTATAGTCATAAAATACCTGACCATATCGGGATGCGTCACTGTTACTGGACCACCACTTGCAATTTGCTTCTTAAAAAGCGGTATAACACTGCCTTTGCTGCCTAAAACATTCCCGAATCTAACTGCAGCATAGCAGGTTTTACTTCTTTCATTTAAGTACTGTATTATCATCTCCGCAATCCTTTTAGTAGCACCCATTACGCTTGTAGGGTTTACAGCTTTATCCGTAGAAATGAGTATAAACTTTTCACAGAAATACTTATCAGCAGCTGATGCTACATTGTATGTGCCTAACACATTGTTTTTAACTGCTTCTTCAGGATTGTTTTCCATAAGCGGCACATGCTTGTGAGCAGCTGCATGAAAAACCACATCTGGTTTATATTTTTCAAATACTGCATATATCGCATTCCTATCTTTTATATCTTTAACTAATGGATAAACAAATACTTCTGCACTTTTATTCCTCAGTTCCAATTCAATATCATAAATGTTATTCTCATAATTATCCAAAAGCAACAAAGCCTTTGGAGAAAATTCCATTACCTGCCTGCAAAGTTCTGAACCTATAGAACCACCTGCACCAGTTACCAAAACCGCTTTATCCTTTAAATAACCCGATATTTTTTCCAAGTCAACTCTTACCTGTGACCTGCCTAAAAGATCTTCTAATTGCACCTCTCTTATTTGACTCACAACTGCATGACCATCTATTAACTCAAATACTCCGGGCAATATCTTTACTTCTGCATTTGTTTTTTTACAAATTTCTACTATATTGCGCAATATTTTCTTTTTAACTGACGGCATAGCTATTATGATTTCTGAAATATTATATTTGTTCACAATATCTGGTATATCATTTCTTGTCCCCAATACCGGCAAGTCCAGTATTTTTAAATTTTTCTTATTCGGGTCATCGTCTATAAAACCTACCACATTAAATTTTCCTTTATAATGACTCCTAAGCTCTCTTGCAACTAAAACCCCTGCATTTCCTGCCCCTACTATAAGTATTGGTTTTCCAGCTTTAGTATTTCTGTAATTCGTTTTATAATTTATAAACAAACGCCATGACAGCCGCGAACCACCTATTAAAATAATATTGATTATGAGGCTTGCTGCAAAACAACTCCTGGGAAGGGGAAAACTGCCAGCTTCCATCAAAAAATAGGCTAAAGATATATTTACAACCGTACCTACTGCAACAGCATTTACTATTGCAACAAGCTCATTTATACTAGCATATTCCCACAAGCGCTTATATAATCCAAAAAAATAAAAGCAAACCAAATAACTGACTGTAAATATAGGTGCTAAACTATAAAAAGAATTCATGAATTCTAAAGGTATAGCTCCATCAAATCTAATGAGCAGCGCTGAATATAATCCTATATTTACCAAAACTATATCTATGATCATTAATAATAAAATCCTATGTATTCTATTCATACTAACTGTTAAAACACCTCAACATCTCAAAAAATTAAAAAGCGTAATTTAATAAAATAAAACTATGTGAAATCATTTTTTTGTTATTTTATTCAGTCCTCCCATGTACGGGCGAAGTACTTCTGGGATTGCTACGCTTCCATCAGGCTGTTGATAGTTTTCCAATACAGCTGCAATTGTGCGTCCAACTGCTAAACCCGACCCATTCAATGTGTGCACAAACTCAGGCTTTGACTTTGACGTGCGTCTAAATCTTATATTAGCTCTGCGGGCCTGAAAGTCCTCGCAGTTGCTGCACGAAGATATTTCCTTGTAACTATCGTAGCTCGGCAGCCATACTTCTATATCATAAGTTTTAGCAGCTGAAAATCCTAAATCTCCTGTGCACAGGTTTATAACTCTATAAGGCAATTCTAAAAGTTGTAATACTCTCTCTGCGTTTTGAACCATCTTTTCGAGTTCTTGATAAGATTCTTCAGGTTTGCAAAACTTCACCATTTCTACTTTAGTAAACTGATGTTGTCTAATAATTCCCCTTGTATCCCTTCCAGCAGAACCAGCCTCACTTCTAAAGCATGCACTGTAAGCACAGTGATATATCGGCAGATCATCTCCGTTTAGGATTTCGTTGCTATAGTAATTGGTAACTGGTACCTCAGCAGTGGGTATAAGGTAATAATCGGTGTCTTTTAGCTTAAATAAATCTTCTTCAAATTTCGGCAGCTGCCCTGTCCCTACCAAGCTATTTGAATTAACTATTAAGGGAGGTGTGAGTTCTACGTATCCGTGTTCTTTTATATGTAAATCCAGCATAAAATTTGCAACAGCTCTTTCCAGCATCGCGCCAAGCCCTTTGTAAAAAACAAACCTCGAGCCTGTCACTTTTCCTGCTCTCTTAAAATCTATTATATCCAATTCTTCTGCAATTTCCCAATGGGGTTTAGGCTTAAATTTAAACCCTGGCAAATCTCCCCATTTCTTTACTTCCACATTTTGTGTTTCATCTGCTCCTATAGGTACAGTCTTATGAGGTATATTTGGAATATTTATCAAAATTTCATGAATTTGTTCTTCTATTTGCTTTACCTCATCATCCAGCTTTTTTATTTCTTCAGAAACATTTTTCATCTCATCAATCAAGTCTTTAGCATCTATGCCTTGTTTTTTGAGTTTTCCAATTTCTTCCGATACTGTATTTCGTTTATTTTTCAACTTTTCAACTTCTACTAATTTTTTGCGCCTGTTTTCATCTAATTTCAAAAAATCATCTAACGACAAATCAGCACCTCTGTTTCTAAGTGCTTCTTTTACTTTTTCAAAGTTGTTTCGCAGATATTTAATGTCAAGCATAAAAATTTAACTCCTTATATCATACTCAAGAAGTACTTATGTATGCGGTTATCTTCTGTCAACTCAGGATGAAAAGCTGAAGCTAGAAAATTACCTTGTTTAACCATAACTATCTTATCCTGGTACTTAGCTAATACTTCTACACCTTGCCCAACTGAAACTATATACGGCGCACGTATAAAAACACCTCTATATGGTGTATCAAACATTTCTATATCTAAATCAGCCTCAAAGCTGTTAACCTGTCTTCCAAATGCATTTCTCTTAACCACTGTATCCATAAGCTTTAATGTAATTTGATCTGAATCTTCCACTTTTTTTGAAAGCAAAACCATTCCTGCACATGTTCCAAATATCGGCATTCCCTTTTCAGCGCGTTCTTTTATTTTATCTAATAAGCCGTATTCCAACAATAACCTTATCATTGTTGTGCTTTCTCCACCTGGTATCACCAATGCATCTATATCTTCTAAGTGCTCAGGCAGCCTAATCTGACAAGTTTCTGCGCCACAGGATTTAAGTGACTTCTCATGTTCTCTAAATGCCCCTTGTAATGCAAGCACCCCTATTTTCATACCTTAAAACCTCCACTGGTTAATTTGTCGCTGTAGAACTACAACTTTATTTAAACTTTAAAATCTTTTTGTCTTTTAACCTTTTCACCTTTTTTATTTCCCACTTCTGACGACCAACCTCTGTAGTTTGACTTCCCACCTCCAATGACTGATTTCCGTTACCTAACCTCTGATCTCCAACTTCCCACTTCTGTTACTACCATCCCCGTTCCTGCATGCGCATTTCAGGAGAAATAGCGCTTATCTCAATGCCTGGCATTGCTTCTCCCAAATCTTTTGATACCTTTAACAAAATTTCAGGATCATTATAGTGAGTAGTAGCTTCTACTATTGCCTTTGCCCTTGCAGCAGGATCCTTGGATTTAAATATACCAGAACCTACAAATACGCCATCACTGCCAAGCTGCATCATTAGTGCTGCATCAGCTGGTGTAGCAATGCCACCTGCAGCAAAGTTTACAACTGGAAGCTTTCCCTCTTCAGCTACTTGTACGAGCAAATCATAAGGTGCACCCATTTTCTTTGCAACCATCACTAACTCTTCTTTACTCAAGCTTTGAACATACCTGATTTCACTCATCATCCTGCGCATATGTCTTACTGCTTCTACAACGTTTCCCGTTCCAGGCTCACCTTTAGTTCTAATCATTGCTGCTCCTTCAGCTATACGCCTAAGCGCCTCTCCTAAATCTCTAGCACCACATACAAATGGAACTGTAAACTCATGTTTGTTTATATGAAACTCTTCATCTGCAGGAGTCAAAACTTCACTTTCATCTATGTAATCCACTTCCAAAGCTTCTAAAATCTGTGCTTCTACAAAATGTCCTATGCGCACTTTAGCCATGACGGGTATTGTCACAGCGTCCATTATAGACTTTATCATCGAAGGGTCAGCCATTCTAGCAACTCCGCCAGCAGCTCTTATATCCGACGGCACTCTTTCAAGTGCCATAACAGCACATGCTCCTGCTTCCTCAGCTATCTTTGCCTGCTCCGGAGTTGTTACATCCATGATCACCCCGCCCTTTAACATTTCAGCCATTCCTTTTTTTACTATCCATGTTCCTTTTTCAGCCATTGTACCAAGAACCTCCTAATTGAATAGAAATTTACACAATAAAATTATATCATACAATCACAAAACAATACTAACAATTAAAACTGAAACTAATACCTTTTAAGTGCTTAATTTTGCCATAGCTACTAACTTGTCATTTCCCGATAGTTTAATCAACTTTACCCCTTGTGCAGCGCGACCAGTAACAGGTATTTGATTTACTTTTAATCGAATTACTATCCCTTCTGCGCTGACTAACAGCACCTCATCTTCTTCCCTTACAATTTTAAAATCTACAACTTCTCCATTTTTCTCAGATAATTTTATATTTATAATGCCTTTACCGCCGCGAGATTGCCTTCTGTAATCATCGATGCGGCTTCTCTTTCCATATCCATTTGATGTAACAGTCATAACATAGCTTTCATTTAATCCTTTATCCATCCCTATAACTTTATCACCTTTATTTAAGCTTATTCCTTTTATACCTCTAGCAGCACGCCCAAAAGAGCGAACATCACTTTCATTAAACTTTATAGCAAGTCCATCTTTTGTAGCTAACATTATTTCTTCATCGCCGCTTGTCAATAAAACATTTATTAAATAATCATTATCATCTAACTTTATCGCAGTAATTCCATCTTTCCTAGAAGTATCAAACTCCTTAAGCACAGTTTTCTTTACAACTCCATAGCTCGTACACATAAACAAAAACTTTTTATCGGCAAACTCCTTTACTGGAATGACAGCATTTATGCGCTCATCATTCTTTATATTGAGCAAATTCACAATAGCCGTTCCTTTTGTATATCTTCCAGATTCAGGTATTTCATGAGCCATTAGTTTGTACACTTTACCTTTATCAGTAAAAAACAAAATGCAATGATGCGTTGTGGCAGTAAATACATGGTTTACAATATCTTCCTTTTTAACATCTATTCCTGCAATCCCTTTGCCGCCGCGCCGTTGGCTTTTATACGTTTCCAAAGGTATCCTCTTTATGTAACCGCATTTGGTAACAGTAATCACTACATCTTCACGTGGTATCAAATCGATGTCAGCGATTTCTGCTTCTTCACAGATTATCGCCGTGCGACGCTTGTCTCCAAACTTTTTCTTTATTTCAGATATTTCATCATCTATTATTTTCAATACAAGCCTTTCATCTGCCAATATCGATTTAAAATAAGAAATTTTTCCCAACAATTCTTTATATTCCGCCTCGAGCTTTTCTATCTCAAGCCCTGTAAGGCTTCTAAGCCTCATCTCCACAATTGCATCCACTTGCTTTTGAGTTAAATCAAATCTTTTGATCAATCTTTCCTTTGCTTCTGATGTTGTCTTTGATGTCTTTATGATTTGAACCACTTCATCTATATTTGAAACAGCTATTCTTAAACCCTCAACTATGTGCACTCTATCCAGTGCTTTATTCAAGTCATATTTTGTGCGCCTTGTTATAACTTCTTTTTGGTGTTCTAAGTAATAAAACAGCATCTGTTTCAGATTCAGTATTTTAGGTTCACCATCTACCAGCGCAAGCATTATAGCTCCAAAATTTTCTTGAAGCTGTGTGTGCTTATATAACTGATTCAGCAGCACCTTAGCATTTACATCCTTTTTAAGCTCGATGACTATCCTGATGCCGTTTCGGTCGGATTCATCTCTTAAATCTGTAATTCCATTTATCTTTTTATCTTTTATTAAATTTGCAATTTTCTCAACCAAACGAGCTTTGTTTACAAGATATGGTATCTCCTTTATTATTATAGCCTGTTTTCCTCTGCTCACCTCTTCAATAACTGCATTAGCTCTTATTTTTATAGAGCCCCTTCCTGTATGGTAAACAGATTTTATGCCATCATATCCTACTATCGTTGCACCTGTAGGAAAATCTGGTCCTTTTATAACTTTCATAAGCTCATCTATGCTAACATCTGGATTTTGGATAAGCATTTTAACGCCGTCTATCACTTCACTCAAGTTATGAGGAGGAATATTCGTAGCCATTCCAACTGCAATTCCAGATGAGCCATTTACAATCAAGTTTGGAATCTTTGATGGTAAAACTACAGGCTCTTTAGTCCTTTCATCGTAGTTGGGTACAAAATCAACTGTTTCTTTTTCTATGTCCTTTAACATTTCAAGCGATATCTCTGCAAGTCTTGCCTCTGTATATCTCATTGCAGCTGCAGAATCGCCATCGATGGACCCAAAGTTCCCATGTCCATCTATTAAAGGATATCTATAAGAAAAATCCTGAGCTAAACGTACAAGCGCATCATATATAGCCGCATCTCCGTGTGGATGAAAATCTGACATTATTTTACCTACAATACCAGAACATTTACGATAAGGTTTATCAGGTGTTAAACCCAATTCATACATACCAAATAAAATTCGCCTGTGCACAGGCTTCAGACCATCTCTTACATCTGGCAATGCTCTTCCTACTATAACGCTCATCGCATAATCCAAGTAAGATTGTTTCATCTCATCGCTTATGTCAATGGGTATAACTTTTTCAAATAAATCCACTATTTACACCTCACATAACAGTAGTCAGTTGTCAGAAGTGGGAGGTTAGATTTTTATCTCACTTTTATCACACATCTAGATTTTTTACATATTTAGCATTCTTCTGAATAAATTTCCGCCTCGGTTCAACTTTATCACCCATGAGCATTGAGAATATTTCATCTGCTTTCAATGCATCATTTAAACTCACTTTAAGCAATGTGCGATTTGCAGGATTCATGGTTGTGTCCCAAAGCTGCTCCGCATTCATTTCACCAAGCCCTTTATAGCGCTGAATGGTGATGGAATTTCGCCCTATCTTTTCAAGCAGCTCTTTGAGCTCCGCATCGCTGTAAGCATATTTTTCATTTTTGCCCTTTTTAACTTTATACAGCGGAGGCTGCGCAATAAAAAGGTATCCTGCCTCTATAAGAGGACGCATGTACCTATAAAAAAAAGTGAGAAGAAGCGTTCTTATATGAGCTCCATCTACATCGGCATCTGTCATTATTATCACTTTATGATAACGTGCCTTTGTTATGTCAAATTCACTTCCTATGCCTGTGCCAAGAGCTGTTATCATTGCTTTTATTTCTTCATTGTTCAACATTTTATCTAATCTCGATTTCTCCACATTTAAAATTTTACCTCGAAGCGGCAGAATAGCTTGAAACTTGCGATCTCTCCCTAACTTCGCAGAACCACCTGCAGAATCTCCCTCTACCAAATATAACTCTGACACGCTCGGATCCTTGCTGGAACAATCTGCAAGTTTTCCAGGTAGTGAGTTGCTTTCAAGAGCGCTTTTCCTCTTTAGTTCTCTTGTTTTTCGTGCAGCTTCTCTCGCTCTAAAAGCAACAATTGCTTTTTCTGCAATTTTCCTAGCTATTTTAGGATTTTCTTCCAAAAAGCTTGAAAATTCTTTAAATACGACAGATTCAACAATTCCCTTCACTTCGCTGTTTCCAAGCTTAGATTTAGTTTGTCCTTCAAACTGAGGTTCAGTTACTTTCACACTTATAACAGCAGTCATTCCTTCACGAATGTCCTCACCGAAAAGGCTCCTTTGTTCGCTGCTCTTAAGTAAACCATGCTTTTTTATGTAATCATTTACAGCTCTGGTGAGTGCTGTCTTAAATCCTACTTCATGTGTACCCCCATCGACAGTCCTTATGTTGTTAACATATGACAGTATATTTTCTGAATAACCAGTGTTGTATTGAATTGCTGCCTCAACAATTACTTTATCCTTTTCATCATAAAAATACATGGGTGTATCATTTATAACAGTTTTATTTCTATTCAAGTGTTTTACAAAGTCTCTTATGCCGCTTTTATGTTCAAATACGATTTTTTCACCTGTGCGTTCATCAACTAAAACAATCTTTATTCCTCTATTAAGATATGAAAGCTCTCTTAAACGCTTTGATAATATGTCCGTCTTAAACTCCAAATCCTCAAAGATTTTGCTATCAGGTTTAAAAGATATCTTCGTACCCGTGCCTTGTGAATCACCCACTACTTCAAGCTTAGATGTAGGTATACCTCTTTTGAATTTCTGTGTGTATATCTTACCATTTCTGCACACCTCAACTACCAACCACTCAGACAAAGCATTTACAACAGAAACCCCTACGCCGTGTAGTCCTCCAGATACTTTATATCCGCCACTTCCAAACTTACCACCTGCATGTAAAGTAGTGAGTACCACTTCCACAGCAGGTTTTTTAATTTTTGGATGAATATCCACTGGAATACCACGACCATTATCTACAACAGTGATGCTGTTGTCTTTATGTATTTCTACCGTTATCAAGTCACAATAACCAGCCATTGCTTCATCTACGCTGTTATCCACTACTTCATAAACCAAGTGATGAAGCCCTTTTATACAAGTGCTCCCTATGTACATACCAGGGCGCCGTCTTACTGCTTCCAATCCCTCTAATACCTGTATTTCTTCTGCACTGTATTTGTCGCTCTTATTACTCATGAAATCCTCCCTTTTAATTTAAGTCATAACCAAGCTAAAAATATGAATTAGAATTAAACCTCTTTTTCAATGTGTCGCAAGATATCAAAGAATCATAGCATTTATCGCTGGTAACTATATATGATTTTGCTTTACTCTTTGAATTTTTATCATTTTTTACTTTGATATCAAAAATAGCTACAATGTCTTTTTTAGGTATCATTACATTATTCCCTATATGAACAAACACTATAAACACCTCCTATAACGGTAGTCGGATGTCGGAAGTCAGAAGTCAGGAAAACTAAAGCCTATTTAAAATCTTAAATTCAACTAATCAATGATAATCTACCGTTTTCTACAATGTATTCGCTGCAATCTTTCAAAATTGAACTAGCTTTAAAGTTATTTGTAGTTATGAAAGTCTGCATGCCTTTTTCAATCTGGCACAGCAACATTTCTTGCCTATCCTCATCCAACTCAAAAAACACATCATCTAATAACAAAATAGGGCTCAATCCGTAATTGTTTTTATATAAAGAAATCAACGCTAGCTTTAAACTCAACACAACTGTTCTCTGCTGACCTTGTGAACCAAAAATCTTCACATCTTTTCCATTCACTAAAAAAATCAAGTCATCTCTGTGAGGTCCTATAACTGTATATCCTTTTTTAATTTCTTTTTCACGTACATGTTTTAAAGCATTCAAAAATTTGCTTTTAAGTTCAAACTCGTTTAAAGCACCTTCAATTTCTACAGAAGAAAGGTAATGTATTTCTAATTTTTCTGAATCCTTTGTCATGATGCTGTGCCATTTTATTGCAATCGGTATTATTGCTTTCAATATTTCAAATCTTTGTAGTAAAACATCCGTTCCTAAGCTCACTAATTGATTTGTCCAAGCATCTAATTCCAAATGACTTTTTTTATCATAAGTATTTTTCAACAAGTGATTGCGATGGTAAAGCACTCTATTATACTGACAGACACAATCCTGATATTTATCAAAAAAAAATCCCGCCTCTTTATCAAGAAAATTGCGCCTTGCTGTAGACGAACCTTTAATCAACTCTAAATCATTCGGAGTAAACAATACAACACATGAACGAACATCTCTTATTTTTTTCTTTACGTTATTTACAAATATACTTTTTTTACCATCCTTGTTTATTACAATAGATTGTTTGTAATCGATATTGTTTTTTGATATCACAGTTGTAACTTTTGCATAATCGCTGTTCCAGTTTATCACCTCTTTATCGCTGTTAGCACGGTAAGAATATCCTGTTAAATTAAAAAATATCGCTTCTATCAGATTAGTTTTACCTTGAGCATTTTTACCTGTGATTATATTTAATAACGAATGGGGCTTAAATTTTGTGTTTATGTGATTTCTAAACATATTGACATCAATTTCCAATAACTGCAATAAAAAAGCCACCTCGTAATAACGTTATTTTTCAAAAACAGCCTTAAATTTACCTATTCCTTCGACTTCTATCAAATCACCATCCGAAATTTTATAACTGCGCCTTGTTTCTATTTTTCCATTTACCTTTACTTTGCCTGACTGAATCATGAGCTTGCTCTGTCCACCTGTGCTCGTAACTCTAGACCACTTTAAAAATTGATCCAATCTTATATTCCCACCTACAACTATTTCTCTTATCATCGATAAAATCCCTTTCTTTAAATCAAATAGAACGAACTGGCAAAATCAACACCAAATGTTCGCTTGATATTTTATTTTCATCATCTGCAATGGGTTTTACTATCCCTGGGCTTAAAGCACCGTTTATTTCAAAGTATATTTCTTCTGCATCCATGGTGTTCAATACATCTACAAGGTAACTTGCGTTAAATGCAACTTTTATTGGCTCTCCCTCTCTTACTATATCCATTTCTTCATGTATAGAACCAACTTCAGTATTTGCTGTAATTAACAATAAGTCCTCTTTTTGTTCTGTAAAATCTTCTTGAATATGAGTAGTAAATTTGATAACTTGATTTTCCTTCTTCATCAAGAGCAAAGCTCTTTCTATGGATGATAAAAAATTCCTTGTGTTTATTTTTATTTTTGACTTATAACCTTTAGGTATTACCTGTTCATAGTTGGGGAAATTCCCTTCTATTAATCTGGAAGTCAGCTCTGCATTTTTAAGATTAAATACTACTTGATTTTCTTTGATTGTTATCCTTATCATGTCTTCATTTTTTTCTGCATCAATTATACTCAATATTTTGATTAACTTATCCAATGTTTCTCCTGGTATTATGATTTCTATATCACTTTCAATATTCATATCATCTAGAGAACAATTTTTAAGCGCTAGTTTATATGTATCAGTTGCGACTAAAGTCAAGCCCATGTCTTTGTTTAATTTAAACAACACGCCTGTAAATACTGGCTTTGTTTCATCTTTTCCTGTTGCAAATAATACTTTTCCCAACGCATCTTTTAAGAGCTGCATGGGGATTGTAAACTCAGTTTTTACTTTTTGATCTGACGAAAATTCTGGAAATTCATTTGGATCATAACCTTTTAAACTTATTTTGTTTTTTAAATATTCAATGGTCATTACATTATCTTTTACTTCTATGTTTATAGGCATACTTGGTAATTTGCGTACAACTTCAGTTATATATCTAGCCGGTACTGCTATTTCTCCTTCTTCCTTTATTTCTGCTTGTACATTGTAGGATTTTATACTTGTTTCAAGATCTGTAGCCATAAGCGTCATAGTATTATTTTTTTCAGTTTTTAGTAATATGCTTGATAAAATTGGCATAGTATTTTTAAAAGCAACTGATCTTTGCACTGTTTGTATGCTTTTTAATAAGCTTTCTTTGTCTATTGTTATTTTCATTGTTTTTACATCTCCTTTTTTTAGTTGGAATATAATTATCTTTTAAATATTGTCGTAGTAGTAATAAGCTGTGTGTTTTTGTGTATATCTATTTCAAAGCAGTAAAAAACATGATGGTTATGAAATAATAATCTTGTAGATTGTATGTTTAAAACTATTTTATATTACGTGTAAATTTATTTTTAGTTTATTTTTATTGTTTTTTAATCCACATTCTTTTGTATTTTTTACTTATACTTTTTGTGCAACTGTGGATAAGATAAAAGAATCTTACTTTTAAGGTTTTGTATAACAAAGCATGTTAGCCTTTTATTTTTTTGATTAATTTATTTATCGTTTCTCTTAGTTCTAAGTCATTTTCAATTTCCGCACTTATTTTTTCGCAGCCATGCAAAATAGTTGTGTGGTCTCTACCCCCAAAGGCTTCCCCTATTTTTGGCAATGATGCGCCATTTACTAACTCCCTGCAAAGGTACATTGCTATCTGCCTTGGAAATGCTACTTTTCGGGTTCTTTTTTTTGTTTTTAAGTCTTCCACCTTCAAGTCGTAGTGTTCGGCTACTACCCGTTGTACCAGTTCTATCGTTATTTTCTTAGGTGCTTCGGGTGAAATTATATCTTTTAACACTTGTTCTGCTATTTCTCGAGAAACAGTTATATTATTGAGTGAAGCGTAAGCTATTACTTTATTTAGAGCTCCTTCTAGTTTACGTATATTTGACTGAATTTTGTCAGCTATATAATAGATAGTTTCATCAGGCACTTCTAGCCTTTCTAATTGAGCTTTTTTCCTCAATATAGCTACTCTTGTTTCATAGTCAGGAGGTTGAATGTCTGTTATGAGTCCCCATTCAAATCTTGAACGCAGTCTATCTTCTAATGTTGGTATATTTTTTGGAGGACGATCGCTAGAAATTATTATTTGTTTATTTGATTCATATAGCGTATTAAAAGTGTGAAAAAATTCCTCTTGTGTTCTTTCCTTTCCTGCCAGAAATTGTATGTCGTCTATAAGCAAAACATCTATTTTTCTGTATTTATTTCTAAATGATACAGTTTCTTTGTCTTTTATAGAATCTATTAGCTCATTTGTAAACTTTTCTGATGTTACATACGCTATTTTGATGTTTAGGATATTCTTTTTGATGTAATGGCCTATTGCATGCATTAAATGTGTTTTGCCTAACCCTACTCCTCCATATATAAACAATGGATTGTAAGTGCGACCTGGTGTTTCTGCAACAGCTAAGGATGCTGCGTGAGCAAATTTATTGCTGTTCCCTACCACAAAAGTATCAAATGTATATCGATCAATTAACATGCAGTCTTCATCTACATGTTGCTTGTTGTTTTCTGTCGAAATATTTGATAGATATTCTTCTGCTTCGTCTGACAGTATAAACTGTATATTTACGTTTTTGTCTAATACTTCTTTAAAAGCTTGTTTTAGAATTGGAGTATACCGTTCATCAAGCCAGCTTTTTGAAAAGTGATTTGGTACTTCTATTAGCACAAAATTGTTATAGTAGCCTAAAGGCGTAAGTGATGTTACCCATGTTTCAAAGGAGTGTTTGTTTATTCTTTTTTTTAATATTGAGATAACTTGCTGCCAGTTTGTCAATAATTCACTTTTCAACATAATTTTATTCACCACATTTATATTTTTAGTTGATAACTATTATTAAACACACAATGTTATACACAGGTTTATTCACAGGATGTTGATAAGCGGGTAATTTTGTGTATTTTTTATTTTAACTCAGATGGTAACCTTAATGATAACAAAAGAGCTATCAGTTATCAACATAGTTTTGTTATTATTTTAGCTTTAAAAATTGGCTGAAAATTGCAATATTTAAATGCAACAAACTTCTAAGAAACCTGAGTCAAGTCTATAAACATTTTAGTTCTTTCTTAAAAACCT
>JAJOKN010000090.1:0-3675 GCA_021129815.1 Desulfotomaculum sp.
AAAAAATATTTATAGAACTTTGATTGAAGCCTTAAAAGCAAGGAGTGGCACCTTGCTTTTTTGTTTATTTATATTGACAACTTTATGCTAAAAAAGATGCAATTAAACTATAAATAATGTTATTTAACATTAATATGCTAGACATTGAAACAATGAATGAATTATAATTTAACATAAAGTAAAGTGTATACAATTGTTAAAACTATGAAGTAATAAGGAGGTTGCCATGTCATTTAGTAAGAAGGTTATTAAGGTAGGTCTTTTGGGAATGGGCACAGTAGGTCGTGGTGTTTATCGGTTGCTTACAGAAAATGCAGATCACATTGAAAGCAGAGTAGGAGCTAAAGTAGATATTAAAAAAATCTTAGTAAAAGATATAAATAAGGATCGTGGGATATCAATAGACCCAAACCTCCTTACAACTGATGCTGGTGATATTTTAAACGACAAAGATATCGATATCGTAGTTGAGGTTATTGGTGGAACAGGTGTAGCTGTTGATTATGTTAGACGCGCGTTAAAAAATGGTCAGAGTGTAGTGACTGCTAATAAAGATATGATGGCTCTTTACAGCAAGGAATTATTTGAGCTGGCAGCATCTAATAATTGTAACATTTTGTTTGGTGCCAGCGTGGCAGGAGCTGTTCCCATTATACGTACTTTAAGGAAGAGCTTGGCATCTGATAAAGTGCAGAGCATTTACGGAATAATAAACGGTACCACTAATTATATTTTAACTAAAATGACAGAAGAGGGCGCTGATTTCAATGAAATGTTGAAAGAAGCGCAAGCCAAGGGTTATGCAGAGGCTGATCCTACAGCAGATGTTGAAGGGCATGATGCAGCGCGTAAAATTGCTATTTTAGCATCTGTAGCTTTTAATACCTATGTTACTTTAGATGATGTTTATGTTGAAGGTATTACTAAGATCTCAATTGATGATATAAATTATGTATCCGAGCTTGGGTATGTCATAAAGCTTTTGGGAATTGCTAAGATTAAAGACGAAGGTATAGAGGTAAAGGTCCACCCGACGTTAATTCCGAAAAGTCATCTCTTGGCATCTGTAGGAGGAGTATTTAATGCTGTATTTGTCCATGGAAGTGCTACAGGTGAGATGATGTTCTATGGTCAGGGAGCAGGAGAGCTTCCTACTGCTACAGCTGTAGTTGCAGATATTATGGATATTGCAGTGGATATATTGAGGAATGTACCAAAGATAGTGGGCTATTCAGGATACACTGATAAACCCACACTGCCTATAAGTGAGTCTGAAAACAGATTTTATGTAAAAATATTGATAGAGGATAGGCCGGGTGTGCTTGCTTCAATTGCAATGGTATTTGGGAATGAAGGCATAAGTTTAGGTACAGTTATTCAGCAAGATGCTAAAAAACCTAGTGATGATACTACAGAGTTGATATTTATTACTCATGCGACAAAAGAGAAAAATTTGCAGAATGTACTTTGTTGCATAAAAGATCTTTCAGGTGTTAGAGAAGTTAAAAGTGTAATTCGTGTAGAAGGGTAAGGTGTGTATGGTCTGTATAAAAGTGCCGGCGACAACTGCTAACTTGGGACCGGGTTTTGATTGTTTGGGAATGGCGCTTAAACTATATAATACTGTAGAGATGGAAGAGATAGGTAATGGGTTGTGTATAGAAGTAGAAGGAGATGGCAAAAGCGGAATTCCAACAGACGAAGAAAATATTGTTTACAAAGCTGTACTTAAAGTTTTTAAAGCTGTGGGCTATGTGCCAAAAGGCCTAAAAATCAAGCTTAAAAATGATATTCCTTTGTGCAGAGGTTTAGGAAGCAGTGCAGCTGCAATTGTGGGTGGGATTGTAGCTGCTAATGTGCTGAGTGGAAAAAAACTAGATAAATATGAAATGTTAAAATTAGCTAATCAGATGGAAGGGCATCCTGACAACGTTGCGCCGGCGTTGCTCGGTGGAATAATTATTTCAACTGTAATGAAGGATGATATTGAATATGTTAAAATAAAACCTCCTGCTGGCTTAAAGGCTGTAGTGGCTGTTCCAGATTTTCAATTATCAACTAAGCTGGCAAGGGAAGTGCTGCCTAAAGGAGTACCTTTTGAAGATGCTGTTTTTAACGTGAGTCGTGTGAGTTTATTGATAGCATGTTTGTACAGCGGTGATTTAAGCAAGATTAAGTTTGCAGTAGAGGACAGGTTGCATCAAAATTATAGGATAAAACTTGTGCCAGGGATGGAAGAGGTATTTAGAGAGGCATACAATGCAGGTGCTAGAGGAGTTGTGTTATCTGGTGCAGGACCCACGCTGCTTGCATTGGCAGATGATAACTTTGATGCTATTGCTGATGCAATGTGTAAGACATTTAAAAAATATGGCATAAAAACAAGCATAATGCAGCTTGAGCCGAGTGATGGTGGAGCAATAATTGTTTGATTTTAACATATGGGAGTTGGTCAGTTAAAATGTTGATAGTACAAAAATATGGAGGTACTTCTGTAGGTGATCCTGAGCGGATAAAAAACGTTGCAAAGCGAGTTGTGAAGAGATACAAAGAAGGAAACGATATGGTTGTAGTAGTATCTGCGATGGGTCATACTACTGATGAATTAATTGATTTGATGAAGAAGGTTACCAACAACCCTGACGATAGAGAGATGGACGTTCTTTTATCAACTGGCGAGCAAGTCACAATATCGCTTCTTGCAATGGCAATTAAAGATTTAGGTTGTGATGCCATATCCTTTACAGGTGCACAAGCAGGTATACTTACTACTGATGTACATACAAAAGCTAAGATTTCAGATGTGAATAAAGAACGCATAAAAGAAGAATTGAAAAAAGGGCGCATTGTTGTAGTAGCAGGTTTTCAAGGGATAAATGAACATGGAGATATAACTACTTTGGGACGTGGAGGCTCAGATACTACTGCCGTAGCTTTGGCTGTGGCTTTAAATGCTGATATGTGTGAAATATATACTGATGTGGATGGTGTATATACTACTGATCCGCGCATAGTACCCGAGGCAAGCAAGCTTTCGACTATATCTTATGATGAAATGTTGGAGCTAGCAAGCTTGGGTGCACAGGTGCTTCATCCGCGTTCAGTGGAGCTATCAAAGTTATATGGTGTTAAGCTTCAAGTGCGTTCTAGTTTTAATGAAAATCCAGGAACTATTATTCAGGAGGTAACTGACATGGAAAAAAGCATGATGGTAAGCGGCGTTGCTTACGATAAAAATATAGCTAAAATAGGATTATATAATGTTCCAGTTAGAAAGAGATTGGCTTTTGAGATATTCAAGGCATTGGCAGATAAAAATGTAAATGTTGATATCATAGTTCAAACAGCGTCGCATGATGATGTAAAGGATATGTCATTTACAATTGCTAAAGATGACTTAAGAAAAGCACTAGTTGTTATAGAAAGTTTACAGCATAAAATCAATTTTGAAGGCTATACTCATGATGAAGATGTTGCTAAGGTATCTATCGTTGGGGCAGGGATGATAAGCAATCCTGGAGTTGCTGCTATGATGTTTGAAGCGCTAGCGGATGAGGGCATTAATATAGAAATGATAACAACATCAGAAATAAAAGTATCCTGTGTGATTAAGGATACTGATGTAGAGAAAGCTGTAAAGGCTATTCATAAGAAGTTTAATTTAGATAAAATTTA
>JAJOKN010000090.1:3775-8939 GCA_021129815.1 Desulfotomaculum sp.
TATATTAACTTTTGAAATTAGAAAGGAAGGTTTTTAAAAGATGCCTATCTTTGAATATAGATGTTTATCGTGTGGCAAAAAATTTGAAATTTTATGCGGTGTTGGTAAATCTGGACAAGGAGATATAAAATGTCCTGAATGCGGCAAGTCAGATCTTAAAAAATTGATTTCTTCTCCATATGTTGCAGGTACAGAATCTTCTTCAAGCTGCTCATCATGTAGTACTAACACATGTAGCTCTTGCAGCAGCTGCAAATAAAGGTTTAAAAAATTTAAGTGCTGTTGTTAAGTCACATTTTATAGCATAAGTTAATTGCTTTTTTATATTCCTAATGGTTAGATGTTTGTTAATGAGGGTGATCACAATGCAATGTAAAAAAGATGAAAATTTGAAGATGTGTACTTGTACGTATGAATACTGTAATAAAAAAGGCTTGTGCTGTGAGTGCATTGCTTACCATAGACAACGTGGAGAAATTCCAGGCTGTTTTTTTTCTGCTGATGCAGAACGTACCTATGACCGTTCGTTAAAGTTTTTTATAAAGTCTATTAGTAAATAATTAAGGTGGTTAATCGCTTGACTGGATCAAGTAAATTGCCAATGGTGAAAATATATACAGATGGGGCGTGTTCAGGCAACCCAGGTCCGGGTGGGTATGGAGTTATTATTGTTTTTAATGAACATAAAAAAGAATTATCTGGTGCATATGAAAACACTACAAATAATCGCATGGAATTGATGGCTGCAATTAAAGGGTTAGAAGCATTAAATCGTCCATGTTCTGTAACTTTGTATAGCGATAGCAAATACTTGGTAGATGCCATTAATAAAGGTTGGGTTGATAAATGGCGTAAAAATGGCTGGATGCGTAATAAAACTGATCGTGCTAAAAATGTAGACTTATGGCAGCGATTGCTTGAATTGCTTGATGTACATAATGTTGAGTGTGTTTGGGTTAAAGGCCATGCAGATAATGAACTTAATAACAAGTGTGATGAGTTAGCAGTAAAAGCTATAAAGGAACAAAAACGATTGAAAGATAAAGAAATATCGAATTTTTGAAAAAGGCATTACCAGTAAAAAAAAAATGGAAGGCACATGGGAATGGGGCTTTATATTGTAAAAAGCAATGGGGAAGCATAACTATTGATTCAGATGAAAAGACGAAAAGTGTTACATGTACAATTGAGCTACCTAAAAAAGAAAGTTGACTTATTTATCTTGATGTTTTAACAATACTTTGAGATTTATGGTAGTTTTTAAAATGTCTGATATTTGAAGTTGGCAATGCTTTTTAAAAAGCTTCACTGCATTTATTTTTAAAGTTTTTGTATATACCTGCTATGTCTATATAATTTTGAGCGCTTTTGCTGTATTCTGAAATTTCTTCATCGGTCAGCTCTCTTATTACTTTTGCAGGAGAACCCAATGCTAGTGTATATGGAGGTATCTTTTTATTTTGAGTGACCAAAGAACCTGCGCCTATCACTGCACCTTTACCTATTTCTGCTCCACTCAATATAATAGCGCCCATTCCGATCAGCGCATTATCATCAACCTTACAGCCATGCAATATAGCTCTGTGCCCTACCGTTACGCTTTTTCCAATGATGCATGGATATCCTTTATCTTGATGTAAAACACACAGGTCCTGGATATTGCTGTTTTTACCTACCACTACAGCGTCTACATCTCCGCGGATAACTGCATTGCACCATACATTCACATTTTCTTCTAATACCACACGACCAATTATTATAGCTCCTGGTGCTATGTATGCAGTTGGATGAATTTCCGGCTTGTATTTTTCAAATGGGTAAATCATCTTTACAACAATCTCCTTTAGTTATGTTTTTACAAACTATTATAATATACTATAAAAAACTTTAAAAGCAGTCGTTGACGAGCTTGTAATTGAATTATATAATGCAAGTGAAATGAGGTGGGAAGATGATACTTGTCACTGGGGCTACAGGTTATGTGGGAAGCAATGTTGTGAAAAAGCTTGCAGCGAATAACCTTGCTGTGCGCTGTTTAGAACATAAAAGCAAGATAAAAACAGCTAAGGAGTCATTTTGCATAGAAGTTGTAGAAGCAGATATACGAGATAAACTTTCCCTTGCTGTAGCCTGCAATGGTATTGAAGTGGTGGTGCATTTAGTTGCAATAATTCGCGAAACGAAAGAAGCTAACTTTGATGATATAAATGTAATGGGCGTAAGAAATATGGTAAATGCAGCAAAAGAAAATGGTGTAAAGCATTTCATACACATAAGTGCGCTAGGTGCTTGTGATAACCCTAGGTTTAAGTATGCTTATTCCAAATGGCTTGGTGAGCAGGAAGTTATAAACAGCGGCTTGGATTATACTATAATACGTCCATCGGTTGTGTTTGGTCCTGGAGGATTTGGCTTTATCGATAGAATGCTTCAGGCGATCAATATGACGCCAGGAATTGTGGCTGTGCCGGGCGATGGCAGAGCAAGGTTTCAGCCGATATATGTAAAGGACGTAGCAGAATGCGTGCTGCGCATCATAAAGCAACCAGAAAATTATAAAGGGAAAGTTATAGAAATTGGAGGACCTGAACATTTAACTTATGAGCTGATGCTGGATACACTTATGAACACTATTGGAATAAAAAAAGCAAAGATTCATGTTCCTATACCGCTTGTTTATATTGGAGCTTTGGTTATGCAAAATATAATGTCAGATCCACCGGTTACTACGATAGAGCTTGCGCAGTTAAAACTCGATAACATAACAGATTTAAAGGCAGTGGAGAGAGAGTTTGGATTTAAGCCAATTAAATATGCTGAAGGAATTGAATATGTGAAGCAAAAAGTGAACAAAAGTTAAAAAATTTATCTCAATGTTATCGAAGATTAATTTATCATGCATGTTAAAGTGAACTTCAAGACACGTTCTTGAAGTTTTTTATTTTTTAGTTACGAAGTGAGGTTTTGTACGTCTTTATAGGTGAAAAGCTCGTGAATGAAACTGAAAGAGTTAATCGCAATTTTAGTTGATTGGAATGTCTAAAATGTTTATGCGGTAAAAAATATTAAAAATGCAGGTGGATTTATAAAATGGTCTATAAAAACAAAGAGATATACCTTGAATTTGAAAAGCTTTATGAAGAAAACTTTGCAAAGGTGAACCGCTATTTCAGGTACAAAGTGAAAAACGTTTGGGATGCTGATGACCTCACAGCTGAAACGTTTATAAGAGCATACAGCAAGCTTGATAGCTATAGAGCTGAGAGCGGGTTTGTTGCGTGGTTATTTTCCATTGCGCGCAATGTGTACATAGATTACATGCGAAAAAAACAAGGTAGAAAGAACAGGGAGTTTATGTTGATTGGAAGTGCTGAACTTGATTTGAGCGTTGGAGTAAACTTAGAGGAGCAAATATGTTTAAATGAAACCCTAGCTGAAATTAGAGAAATGCTCGATGAGCTTCCAGAAAAATACGGAGAAGTCATAGCGCTGAGATATGCAGCGGATTTGAAATTTGCTAAAATTGCAGAGATACTGGGCAAAACAGAAGATGCAGTGAGAATGATGCATCACAGGGCGATAAAGCACATGAGAAAGAAATATGAAAAGCAAAAGATGGCTTAAAGCTTTGCAATAAACTTTAGTAAGTTACGTTATTCTTATAAGTTCGCAAATGAAATGGTTGAAATTTACAATTAAAGAATGTCTTGCAGAGGGTTAGTGCTATATCATATTTTTTACGAGGGAGTGAAGCAGCTTGAAAGATGATAAGAATAATAAAATAATTTCAATTGAAAGTGCAAAAGAAATGGCACAAGAAATTTATGAAGATAGACTGACTTTAAAGCTGTTAGAACACATGCGCGCTATCAGAGATAGCATTCCTGTGAATTATAAGCTTCAGCAGGAGTTAAAGCAGGTGCTTTTTGAGAGGAACTATCAAAAAGACAGAGCCAATTTTAAAATATCCAAAGAGCGTTTTTATATGAAATACATAGCAGCTGTTATATGTATAACAGCGTTAATTGTTTTAGCTGTTTTTATATTGCAAAAAAGCAAAGATGAGCTTATCGTCAGCGAAATACCTAGAGAGCGCATGTGGGTTTGGGCAGATGAATACAGAGATTACGAGCTCTTAAACAGGGATTTATTGGTTTTAACTGAAGAGGCGATTTTGGTACAAGAAGAAGAGATGAAACCGAATCACTATAAAAAAATGCTGTTGCCTGCTGAGTGGGAATACTTGAGCATAGCAGTATCAGCTGAAAGCAACACAGCAGTGTTGTCTAGAAGAGCGCTTGATAGCGTGCAAATTGTAAAGCTGGATATAGATAAGCTTTATGAAGGTGAGAGTATGAGCGAAGAAGATATTTGCGTTTTGCTTTCAAGGAGTGGAATTGATGGAATATACGATTTAGCGCTTTCTGCATGTAGCAAAAAGCTTGCGTATGTGGAAGTAAAGAACAATGTGCAAAGGGTGTGTATTTTGGACATGGAAGAACAAGAGCCTATGTATATAGCTGATGGCAGCTATCCAACGTGGATGCAGGATTTGAGCTTCATAATACAGCGTGGAAGCAAAGAGAGAGCGAGTTTATATCTTGTAGATTTGGAAACAAACCAAACGCTGCTTATTGGAGAAGGGATGTGGCCATATTGGCAGTCTGGAAGGCTGTATTTTACAAGTATTGTGAGGCATGAGCGCGTACTCACATTTATGCCAGATGGAAGGCCGGAATTTTCGGTGTGCTATGAAATTGGGGAGGTGAGATATATTGATGCTGATGATGGATGTGAACTTTTGGAAAAAGTCGAGGCGAGCAAAAATTTGATTTTAGCAAGCCAAAAACTGTTTGCGCCGAATATAGATAAAGGCCATGTGGAAAATAAATGGCTTCAAGAGCTAAAACAAAAGAAAGAAGTTGGGCCTAAAGTGCTTTTGCTGAACAAACTTAACTATTGTATGTATCCAAAGGTGAGTCATTGTGAGGGGGAATTGATTTATATAAAAGAGCAAGGTTTTGCAGCATCCATAATGAGTGCAAATATTTTTAAAGCTAAAAGAGGAGGAAGATGAGGTGAAAAAAAAGCATTTGCTTGTTGCTTTGTTTTTGTTGGTTTTTATAGGCATTCCATTTAATGTTTATGCTGAAGAAGTGACTTT
>JAJOKN010000090.1:9039-25438 GCA_021129815.1 Desulfotomaculum sp.
TTTTGTTGGTTTTTATAGGCATTCCATTTAATGTTTATGCTGAAGAAGTGACTTTGAGCGTTGTGCCGGGGATAAAAGGAGTATATAAAGAGGGAAAGCCTGTTTATTTGAGCATTATTATTGAGAACAACGGCAAAGCATTTGAAGGAGAAGTTATAGTTAAAAATTTTTATAGGTGCGATGATACTGGTGTATGGATTGAGATAAAAGATGATCCGCCGCTATACAAAAGGAAAATATCGGTATTAGAAAAAGGAAGCACTGATACAAGCATCATAGTTCCAGGAGAGCTTGTGTGGAAATTTTCTTCTGAGTGGGGAAAGACGGTTGTTGTTTTGACAGATGAATATGGCAGGACTGTATCACAGGCTGTAGTGCAGGGGACACCTATCTATGGCGAGTTTGTAGTGTGCTTTGATGAGAATTTGCTCAAGAGCGAGGTTTCTGCCTGGTTGGACAAATATGGAGAAGGGATATTTAAAGCAATAGAGCCGGCGGATATTCCACAGGACTTAAATGCTCTTATAACGGTAGATTGCTTGATAATAAATGAAAGTTCAGCAAAAAAACTAGATGAGGCGCATTTGGAGCTTATCTATAAATGGGTATCTCATGGGGGTACACTTATATTGTCGGAAGGAGCAGGTACAGCAGAGGGAGAGCGGTTTTTTGACATAACTCCTGTTGTGAGAAAGTCTTATAAAAATATCACGACAGATTTAAGTGGCTTTTTAGCAGAGAAAAGAGAGGTGGAGCTGGCAGTAGGGGATGCGGTGAGAGGCAAAATATTAGTGAGCAGCGATGGCATTCCAATTATAGCAGTAAATGAAATTGGAAAAGGCTCTGTGATATACAGCGCGCTAGACATAAGTGCTGTCAAGATAGATGATAAAGTTCTACCAGTATTGATCGATATAAAAGACTTTTTTGACAGAGATGATTTGAGCCATGTTGTGATGAGTATGTTGGCAGATTACAGCAAATATCTTCCGCAGGTGGAGTTGCCTACATTTGGTTTTTTTGCAGCTGTGTGGGCAGTGTACACAGTTGGCGTTTCATTTGGATTCTATTTTATATTGAAGCGTTTTAAAAAACAAGATTTGATGTGGGTGCTGGTGCCTGTTCTTTCAGTTGTGGCGATTTTAATCATTTACGCTTTGGCACCTTTCCATCAATTTAAAGGCAATTTCAACAACACGCTTGCTTTGATAGAGATCTTAAATAGAGATACAGCTCAAATAGCAGCTGCTAGCACATGCGTAGCTGTGCGCGGTGGCGACGTTATTCTAGAAGATAAAGGGATGGGGATGTTTCGTTATTATAGCGGTAGGCATAGCAGAAAAAGCTTAAGTGAAGTAGAACAGAGAGAAAACAGCACTGTGTTTTTGATTAAAGACATTCCCTTTTGGTCGGCGCGTTCAGTGGGAGGTTTAAACATAACGAGAAATTTTGGAGATATAGAAAGCGCGCTTTTCATAGATGGCAAGCACATAAGAGGGCGAATTTACAACAACACGCAATTTGATCTTACGAACTGCATGTTAGTGATAAACGGCTATAGCATAGTAGAGATAGGCGATTTAGCTAAGGGAGAGTTTAAAGATGTGAAATATAAGCTTTTGGATATAACAAGAGCTTATGAAGAAATAAAAAAGTTCTATAGCTCTTTGTATTTTAAAGATGAAGCTCTAAAACCTAGTGATATGAAAGCTATCAAGCAAGAGTTGGAGAGAATGGCAAAAGGCGCAATAATAATAAGAAAAATAGCAGAAAGTTCAGATGCGATAAGTGTTAATTTTATAGGATTTGCTAAAGATGTGCCGGGGCTTTTGGAAATTGAAGGAGACATAGAGAACAGCAAACAAAGTGTTGTTGTGCTCCAAAGCATAAATATTGCTTGGGGCACAGATGCTTTTGAACTTCCAACAGGTTTTGTGTTGAGAGAAGGAACTATGGAAATTATTATATCGGAAGAAATGGTGAAATCAGAACCAGATTTTCGAGCAATGGTAGAAGTAGAAGAAATGTTTGGGGATATATTTCTATTTGAAGAGATGCTCAGGGAAGAGGGAATGCGTGATGGAGATATAATATGTTCTTTTGTTCTCAACTTTCCAGAACAGTACAGGGTTGATATAAATTCAGTGGAGCTTGTGGATGTAAGGGGCAGACCAGTATGTGCCAAGACAAATAAAATAGAGATTTACAATCGCTTAACGGGTGAATGGGAGACTTTGAGTTCGAGCTATGTGGACTTAACAGCTGAAGATGCAAAGAGAAAGTATTTGTCGCAAGGTATAACGCCTAACTTGATTAAATTTAAAATAAGCGAACAACAGAATATAGACAGCATGATATATGGTCTCACTGTGAAAGGGGTTGTTAAAAAGTGATAGAAGTTAAGAATGTGAGCAAGCGGTTTGGGAGGCTAAAAGCGCTTGATGATTTATCTTTCACAGTGGAAAGAGGACAGGTATATGGACTGATAGGTCCAAACGGCGCAGGCAAGACTACAGTGATGCGCATTTTGGTGACGCTTTTGCGCGCGGACAGCGGCAGCGCATTTATAGATGGCATAGATGTTATGAAGAATCCAAGAGAAGTTAGAGGCATTGTGGGCTATATGCCGGACTTTTTTGGGGTGTATCATTCGCTCACTGCTAGGGAGTACTTACAATTTTTTGCTGATGCTTATTGCATTCCTAGAGCAAAGCAGCAGGTAATAATCGATGAACTGTTCGAGCTGGTTAATTTAGAAGACAAAGCTGATTCGTATGTTGACAATCTATCCAGAGGTATGAAACAGCGGTTAGCGCTTGCGCGGTGCTTGATACATGAGCCTAAAGTGCTGGTATTGGACGAACCTGCGTCAGGGCTTGATCCGCGTGCTAGAGTTGAGTTAAAAGAGATCATATCGAAGTTGAAACAGCTTGGCAAGACTGTGCTGATAAGCTCTCACATATTGCCGGAGCTTTCTGAGATGTGCGATGCAGTTGGTGTTATGGAAAAGGGCAAAATGATAGCAAGCGGCAGCATAGAGGAGATATGTTCAAGAGTATTCAGTAAGGTTATAAAAATAAAAGCTCTTGACGAACACGTAGAATCTGTTGTTGAGCAATTGAAAAGTTATAAGAATGTGTCGTATGTTAAAAAGAGCAATGGGTGGATAGAATTTAACTTTTCAGGGAATAACGCAGCACAAGCAGATTTGTTAAAGTCGCTTTCACAAAGTTATGGCATACTGCAATTTGTAGAACATATAGGCAGCTTAGAGGATATATTTATGGCAGTGACTTCTGAAGTTAAGGAGGAGAGATCATGAATCCTGTTTTGTCTAAAGAGATATACCAGCGCTTTCGTGGATATAAAGGCGTGATTATACTCTTTTTTTACTTGGCTTTTATCGGAGCATTTGCTCTTGCGAGCATTTATTTATTGTGGATAACCAACAAAAACGCATTTATTTTAGGACAGAATTTTGCAGTGTTTTCAGCACTTGCAACCTTTCAACTGATTGTGCTCTGCTTTGTGATTCCAGCTCTCACTTCAGGTGCTATAACAGGAGAGAAGGAACGAAAGACGCTCGATGTGCTGCTTGTAACTAAGCTGCATGAGTTTCACATAATATTTGGCAAAATGCTATCATCGCTGGCTTTTGTCATATTGCTCTTGATAGCTACACTGCCGTTGTATGGGCTGGTTTTGATCTTAGGCGGTATTGATCCGATGCAGATCTTAGCGCTGTTTGGGTTTTATTTCATCACTTCTATTTTGTTTGCAACAATAGGCATGGCTTGCTCTGTTTCTATAAATCGCACAGGTATGAGCACGGTGTGTGCGTATATACTCACAGCATTTATATCTTTGGGCACACTTGCGTTAGCGTTTTTTATTTATGCTGTAGCAGGTATAGCAATGAAGGTAGAAGCTGATAAAATTTATACTTACAAGGGAATTGTATCTCACTTATTGGCAATAAATCCCATTGCAGTTTTGACAGCTATTTTAAAAGGAGAGTATGAGGATATCCTTGTATTGCAGTATGAGGGTATCCTTGTATTGCCTTATTGGGTGATTTATACTTTGTTTTGCATTGTTTTAAGCGTCCTATTATTGTGCTACAGCGCGTGGAGAATAAATCCTCTTAAATAAGTTTTTTATGAGATGTTTAGAATGGATGCAGGAAAATTAAGAAGATGTATAGAACTAAAAAATGTAGAACTAATATAAAAATATAACGAACAATAAAAAGAGGCATTGTATAATGGTTAAAACAAAAAAGTCTAAAAAGACTAAAAAGCATAAGAAAAAGCTTAAAGCAGAAGAACAATTCATTGATGATCAGAGTTCAAGCCAAAAAGAATGGACATTGGACGAATTTCAAGTTGAAGCGATAGAAGCTGTGCTGAATGGTGAAAACGTATTAGTGGCAGCGCCTACAGGGACAGGTAAAACTTTAATTGCAGAGAAGTTAGCAGAAAAAGCGCTTAAAGAATCTAAAGAAATAATATATACGTCACCGTTAAAAGCTCTTTCCAATCAGAAGTTTAATGATTTTAAAAAGCTCTTTGGCGAGCACAATGTGGGTTTGGTTACCGGTGATATTACTATAAATGGAAATGCTCCGCTTACCGTTATGACAACTGAGATTTTTAGAAATAAATGTTTTGAAGAACCGGAAAAGTTAAAGGATGTTGTGTATGTAGTTTTTGATGAAATTCATTATCTAGACGATTTACATCGAGGTACTGCATGGGAAGAAGCAATTTTGTTTGCACCGCTGCATATTAAAATACTTGGTTTATCTGCTACTGTTCCAAACATAGATGAAATAGCGAGTTGGATTTCAGAAGTGAGAAAATCCAACGTCAAGGTAGTTGTGGAAAAAAAACGTGCGGTACCGCTTATTATAAACTGGATTTCACCTGAGAATAAACTGCTCAGCAAATCACAGGCTAAGCGAAAAATTAAAAAACTCATAAAAGCCAAAAGAGAAAAAGCAAGGTTTTATAAGTATGGAAACAATGAATATGCTTATTGAAAGTAATTTTGGCTGCACGGCTTTTTTAAATTTTCAAGGAGTTTATATGGGAAAATGATAAAGAAAAAGTCTTCTGCTTCGCAAGTGAAAAATCCATCTGAAGTGATTGAATTGATACAGGATAAGCTGCCTGCGCTTTACTTTGTATTTGGAAGAGCAAAAGCTGAAGCTATGGCGGTTGAACTGGGCAAAGAATGGGATTTTCTGTATTCAAGCGAAAAAAAACGTGTGAGGCAATTGATTGCTGAAATGGAAAAGGACTTTCCTGATATGTTTATGCATCGTGACCGCGCAGCATTGAAAAAACTGATGATGCAGGGCATAGGCTATCATCATGCAGGTCTTTCAATGCCGCTAAAACGTGTAGTAGAGCAGCTGTATGAGGAGAGATTGATATGGGTGCTGTTCTGTACAGAAACATTTGCAGCAGGGGTGAATTTTCCTGCTGCCAGCGCAGTGCTTGAATCCTGTAGGAAGTGGGATGGCAAGGAATTCAGAAAGCTTCTCAATAGAGAATTTTTCCAGATGGCAGGTCGTGCTGGACGCAGGGGCTTCGATGTATATGGAAATGTTTTTATACAAATAGATAAAGATTATCCTGAAGACGTAGGTTTTTTCAATGAATCGCAAGTTGAAATGGTCCAAGGAAGACTTGTGATTTCACCTAATACTGTATTGAATTTGCTCATGTGGAAGTCTGACGAGGAAATAGATTATTTTTTGAGAAATAATTTTTCAGCTTTTCAGAAGCGATTGCAGCTCAAAGAATGTGAAAAACACATAGAATCTATTGAAAAGTTTATTAAAGAAAAAGGCGATGCTTTTTGTGATAAAAGGTTTAGCAATTGCTGTCCGCTATCTATTAGAAAACTAAAGCAAGAGCTAAAAAGCCTTAAAAATAAAAAGCATATAAATCCTAATATAAAAATGCGCATAGCTGAAATTAAAAGCATTTTAAAACGAATAAACAAGAACAAGTGCGATTTAGATGAGTGCAGACAGTTGGAGATGAGCTTAAAGCAGATGAGAAAAAACCTTAAGATGCTTTATCGCACTAAGGAAGAGCTTAAATGTCAAGCTGAGCAGTACATTGTGGAATTTAACCGCATGAGGGAATTGCTGGAAAGGCTTGGATATATAAAAGGGCGTGAATTTTTACCAAGGGGTAAATTCGCGCTCAACGTACATGTTCAAGAAATATTTGTAACTGAGCTGGTTTTTTCAGGCGTGGTAGAAGAGTGGCCAATTGATATTGTTGCAGGAATTCTTGCTGGGGTTGAGTACATACCAGGCAGGAGAGAATATGTAAAGGATGCTCCTTATAATGTTGACTTTATATTTGACTTACGTGAAAATCTTATAGATCTAGGAGTGCCAGAAGAACAGGTTATATGGTCTAATGTTCCTGGTTATATCGCTTATGCATGGTACAATGGGTGTGATTTTGCACATCTGTTGGAAAGCAGCAACTTGCAGGAAGGTGACTTGATTTCTATAATAAGGCGTGAAATTGATTTGTTGAGACAGATAGAAAAATCCGCAGGTGATAATCTTACTCTGGTTAAAAGAGTAAGGGAGATAAGGCGGAGGCTGGATAGAGATCAAATGAGGGTGTTGCTGTGAGGTTATGGTTATCAGAAATTGGAGTCAAGGAAAAAGTTAACGCTGTTTTTGGGAGGGTTTTTATGTATTTTCAGAGAGAAGGAGAACAAAACACTGACATTACTTTAAAAAAAGCATTTGAGTACGTTGAAAATCACAATATAAAGCATATAGTGATAGCATCAAAGACGGGACACACTGCTTTAAAGTTAGCAGATATTGTAGGAAACAGTTGCAATGTGGTGTGTGTAGCATATCATGTGGGATTTTACGAACCGGGAAAAGGGTCAATATCATCTGATAAGCGCGCGATGCTGGAAAAACGAGGTATACCTGTGCTCATCACCACGCATCTTATGGCAGGGCTTGACAGAGCATGTCGTATAAAATTTGGTGGCGTTTATCCTGCTGAGATAATAGCTTCAGCGCTTAGGATATTCGGTCAGGGAGTTAAGGTGTGTGTTGAGGTTGCTGGTATGGCTTTGGATGCAGGGTTGATTCCTTATGGTGAGGAAGTAGTTGCTATTGCTGGAAGCGGTACAGGAGCGGATACTGCTATATTGATCCTTCCTGCTCATTCGAATAACTTTTTTGATACTAAAGTAAAGGAAATAATCTGTAAGCCTAGAGATTTTGAGCATCATTGATAACAAAAGGATTTAATAGTAGCCGAGTTGACATTTTAGCATTTCAAATATATAATTCATGCTAGTATAGTGTGATTGTTAAGTAAGTTTTTTGAATTTTTTTAATAAAAATTGTCAGGTATTAATTAGTTTCACCTAAAGTTATTTGTAAGTGAATACAGACCTTAAAGATTTACGGGACGTGGCGCAGCTTGGTAGCGCGCTACCTTGGGGTGGTAGAGGTCGCGGGTTCAAATCCCGCCGTTCCGACCATTTGCAATTACAGTATTCACATTGAAGAATTGAACTTAAGCTAAAAAAGGTGGGGGATGGGGGTGTGCAATTGGAAAGGGATTTTCAAAAAAAGAAGGCACTTGATAGGTTTTTGGAATTTTTAGGATTTGAAATTATAGAAGAAGAGGCTGAACAGCGTGAACCAGTGATTGTTTTAGATGGAAAAAGCTACAAGCATAATGTATGTTTTTTTGATAAAAAACTAAAGTCAAAGAATTTAGAACCAGGCCATGACAAAATGGCTGTTATTAACAAGAAAATTGAAGTGTGTGATACTAAAGTTTTTAATTGCAAGCTTTCATCATTTGAAGATGTTCGCAAAGTTGCTGATTATCTAAAAGATAATAACTCAGTGGTTGTTAATTTAAACGATTTAGATATTGAGCAAGCTGAAAGGGCTCTAAATTATTTAAGTGGTGTAATTTTTGCAATTGCTGGTAGAGGCAGTCGAGTAGGAACAGGTGTGTTTATATTTACCCCTGCAAGTGTTTTTATTGATAATACCGATAAAGACAGCGAAATAACAGGTACAAAAATGTTTAAAGTGAAGCTTTTTTCTAAAACAGAAAGTGCATAATAAATATATAATTTAAAAAGTACTGTAGCGGCAAAGCAGATTTTGCTTTACCGCTTTTGTTATTTTTAGGCTTTAATTTACAAGAATTTTTGAAAATACCTTATTTATAGTGAAGTTCTAATTGTTAAAATTTAAAAAATTAAGCAAAAGTTTTTGGGAAGAAGAGTTTTTAGACATAATAATAATTATGTGCGGAATTTATTATCGAGCAAATTTTATATCTTGGAGGTGGACGTATGCAATGATAAAAGTTTCGGAACTTCGTGCCAGAGAAATTATTAATGTTGTTGATGGTCGGCGATTAGGAATAATAAAAGATATTGATATTGATGTTGCGCGTGGGAAAATCAATACCTTAATTTTGTCTGTTTCAGGCAGAATGTCAGGATTTTGGAGCAGGGAGGAAGAAGTTATAGTTGCTTGGCAACACGTATTAAAAATTGGTATAGATGTTATTTTGGTAGAAGTAAATATGACGAGAGATAACAAGTATTGATAAGAATTGATTAGTTAGTTTTTATATGAAGGCTTATTTTGGGTTTGACTAAAAAGCTTACTACATATAGTATATTAAAGTAGCGTAAACACTAAATATAGAGTTTCTCATTACATAATTTTGATTTTGATGAGGTGTGTGTATGCGCTGCCCGTTTTGTGATTATGAAAACAGCAGAGTATTGGATTCAAGGCCAGCAAATGAAGGCAGAACTATTCGCAGGCGCAGGGAATGTGAAAAATGCGGCAGGCGCTTTACTACTTATGAGCGAGTTGAGGAATCTCCTCTGGTGGTGGTGAAGAAAGATGGGCGCAGAGAGATGTTTGATAGGGGAAAGCTGTTGAGCGGATTAGTAAAAGCCTGTGAAAAAAGACCGGTTCCCATAGAAAAGCTGGAAAACCTTACATACAACATAGAAAAAACGCTGCGCAACAGGATGGAACTGGAGGTTAACAGCAGAGAAATTGGAGAGCTGGTGATGGATTGGTTGAGACAGGAAGATGAAGTGGCTTATGTAAGATTTGCATCTGTTTACAGAGAATTTCAAGATGTACATAGCTTTATGAAAGAACTGAAAGAATTTTTAAATAGCAAAGAATAACCAAGGCAAAACTGATTAAGACGAGTTTAAGGAGGCAAATGTGAATGTTTGAAGTTATCAGGAAAAGAGATAATCGTGAAGTTCCGTTTGATGAGTCAAAGATCACTGATGCAATATTTAAAGCAGCGCGCGCTGTGGGGGGCGAAGATCGCACTTTAGCTGTAAAATTGACTCTTAAAGTGTTGGAAATGCTAAAACAAAAATACAATGGACAGGTATTTGGAGTGGAGGATGTCCAGGATGTTGTGGAAAAAGTGCTCATCGAGAGTGGACATGCTAAGACTGCAAAAGCCTATATTTTATATAGAGATAAGCGCACTCGCATTCGCGAGGCTAAGAGCGAGCTCATGGATGCAGTAGCGGAAATATTAAAGGAGACAGATAAGGAAAATGCCAATGTGAGCAACTCGCCTTCTGCAAAGATGCTGCAGATTGCAGGGGCAGCGAGCAAAAAGTACTATCTCACTCGTTTGATTCCTGAAGAAATGGCTAATGCTCATATAAAAGGAGATATTCATGTACATGATTTAGAGTGGTATGGGAAGACTCTCACCTGCTTGCAGATACCGCTTAAACGTTTGCTTACAGAAGGATTCAATACTGGACATGGATACATAAGGCCACCTAAACGTCCGGGATCTGCTACAGCATTGGCAGCTATAATTTTGCAAAGTTCACAGAACGATATGCATGGAGGACAGTCTTATGCAGCGTTTGATAGGGATATGGCTGACTTCGTGAAAGATGCTGATGAAGACGAGGTATATCAAGCGATGGAGGCGCTTGTGTACAATTTAAATAGCATGCACTCATTACGCGGTGACGAACGTATATGGGTGTTTGATAAACAGCAAAATTGTCTTAAGACAATGTCCATGAGAGAATTTTACAATAGATTTGAACCTGGAAGATATGCGGCTTTGAGTTTAAATTATGATACTGGAAAAACAGAATTAAAGGACATCACTGCTACATTTAAACATCCTAATTTTAACCGCTTGTTAAGAGTTAAACTTAAATCAGGACAGTGGGTTGATGTAACTGACAACCATTCTATGATGGCTGTAAATGCTTTAGGAGAGATCACAGTTTCTCCGCCTGAAAAGCTTTTTACTGCTATTACACCTGCTCGCTGGTCAGTTAGCGAAAAAGAACATGTCTATAATTTAGAAAAATATCCTGCTTCCTATAAATTAAAAGAGTTGGTTTTAGATGAAAATTTAGCCAAATTTTTAGGTTTTTATGTAGCGGAAGGATCGGCAGATGGTTCAACAATATATTTAGCTTTGTTTGACCGTGAACTAGAAGAACTTGTTGATAAACTGCTTAAAAAAATACATCCTGGTTTTTCTACTAGAGTGCGTTTGGGTAAAGGCAAACAACCTAGAGGTTTAGTATGCAGGGTAGGCAAGAGGTTTGCTGCATTTGTAGCAGATATTTGTGGCAGAGGAGCTCATAACAAACGCGTGCCTAGTGAAATTTTCTTTAGTTCAACAAAAGTCATACGTGCATTTTTAGATGGGTATTTGAGTGGAGATGGCACTGTAAGCAAAAATCGCATTGTTGCATCATCGGTTTCGCAGGAATTAAGAGATGGCATATATCTGTTGCTTACCAGATTGGGGCTAGCAGCATCGATGAGGCAGGAAGTTCCTGTTACTCAGTTTAATACAGCTAGAGAAAGATACAAAATTGCTGTTGGAGGTTATCATGCTACTGCGCTTACCATCTCAGGCAGAAAGCAGGAAGGTTTATATAACCTGTATAAAGTGACTACAGAACAGTATGATTATGAATACTTGAGACCCTTAATAGCCGAAGTATACGGTATTAAGGGTGGCAATGCTTATGAGTATCGCATCACTCCTTTATATATTGAGGAGTTGATTGCAGATCTCAAAGCTAGACGGCTTACACCAGAGGAAAAAGATATTGTTCAAAAGCTAGCTACTGAAGACTGGTGGATTGCAGAGATAAATAAAGTTATTCCACAAACCAAGTCTACTGAAAGATACTACTTGAGCAAGCTTGTAGCTCAAAACAAACTGCCGCGTTTTTGCAAATATCTTCCTGTTGTATTACCTTATACTGATTTAAGATTTATTCTGCCTCAAGATTTGGGGTTAAGGAAACAGGGTGGAAGAATAACCAATGATTGTCGAAGCCCGAAACTTATAATGCGTTGGGCTAAAGCTATCTTAGAAAAAGATAAGCAGATGAACGATTTGTTAAAAAAACTAGAGCGTGCGTTAGAAATTCGTCCTGTTCCAGTTTCTAAAATAGAGCAGTTGCCACATGAAGAATATGTTTATGATATATCTGTAGCTGATAATGAAAACTTTTTAACTGCTAAAGGCATTTTTGTTCACAACTCGCGCGCAGGTGCCCAAGTGCCTTTTTCATCTATTAACTTAGGTACAGATACCAGCGAAGCAGGCAGAAGGGTAACCAGAAACTTGCTTTTAGCGTTTGAAGCAGGATTAGGCAGAGGAGAAAACCCGATTTTTCCAAATATAATTTTTAGATTGAAAGCAGGAGTTAATTTAAATCCGGGAGACCCAAATTATGATTTGTTTCAACTAGCTATGAGAGTTGCAGCAAAGAGATTGAATCCAACGTTTAGCTTTATGGACAGCTCATTTAACAAACCATATGGTGATTTAGTAGCATACATGGGTTGTCGTTCAAGAGTTATAGCAAATAGAAGAGGACCTTCTGTAACTGATAGACGAGGTAATTTATCATTTACTACTATAAACTTGCCGCGCATAGGGATAAAAGCAAAGGGAAATATAGACAAGTTTTTCGAATTATTAAGGGAAAAAATGGATTTGTGCATAAGGCAGCTGTACCATAGATATAAAGTGCAGTCTAAGTTAAAAGTTAAGGATATGCCTTTTGTGATGGGACAAGGGCTTTATTTGGATTCTGAAAAGCTAAAACCCGATGACACAATTGAGGAAGCTATAAAACACGGTACGCTTACAGTAGGTTTTATAGGACTTGCAGAGACTTTGACTTCACTTATAGGCAAACATCACGGTGAGAGCGAGGAAGCCCAAAAGCTAGGACTTGAGATAGTTGCTTTTATGCGGAAGGAAGTAGAAAAAGCTGCTGAAGAATATAACTTAAACTATACACTGCTTGCTACACCTGCAGAAGGACTTTCAGGTAGATTTGTAAAGCTTGATGCAAAAGAATTTGGCATTATACCCGGCGTTACCGATAAAAGTTATTATACAAATTCATATCATGTACCGGTAAGTTTTAAGATAACTGCTTATGAGAAAATAAAAATAGAAGGTCCATATCATAAATACTGTGACGCGGGGCATATAAGCTATGTGGAGATGGCAAGTCTGCCGATACACAACCTAGAAGCAGTGGAGAGTATAATACGATTTATGGGAGAATGTGACATGGGCTATGCAGCTATTAATTTTCCTGTGGATTTTTGCACTAACTGCAACTTTACCGGTGTTATTGAACAGGACACTTGCCCAAACTGCGGCGGAGTGTTTGTAAGGAGTATAAAAAAGATAAAGAGGTTGAGAGGCTGATTGTGTTATGAGTGAGGGTGGTATTGTAAACATAGCTGGAATAAAGTACGACAGTGTTGTGGATGGTTTAGGTATGCGCGTGGTAGTTTTTTTTCAGGGTTGTCCGCATCGTTGCAGTGGTTGCCACAACCCTGAGAATATTCCCTTTGAAGGAGGGAATAAAATGACAGTATCAGAACTATTTGATAAAATTATGATAGGGATTAATCCATTGACTAGAGGTGTGACTTTTTCTGGCGGTGAGCCCTTTGCTCAACCAGAAGGATTATATGAAATAGTTAAAAAGCTAAAGGATTACGATAAAAGTATAAATATCTGGGTGTATACTGGCTATGATTTTGAAGAAGTAAAAAGCTTTCCTGTGATGAAGTTGATAGATATATTGGTAGATGGCCGATTTATTGAAGTAAAAAAGGACATATCTTTACCTTTTCGTGGATCTAAAAACCAAAGGTTGATAGATGTGCCAAGTAGTTTGGATTTGGGGAAAGTAGTAGAGATAAAGGTCAGTTAATGAATGTTAGTCATATAGCAAATACCGGTGGTGGGAAGTCGAAGGGCAGCAACATAAATCAGCTGTTATTTTTAAGAATACTTGGTGAAGGGTTTTGCTGGTGTGAGTGTTAATTTAGAGGACAGCTTTGCTGTGAATTACAAAAATTCAATACCATACTTGACCATCCCAGCGTTTACACAAACTGAGAAGGTTACTCATGCCTTTACTACTCGTTTAGGCGGTGTGAGCAAAGGCTGTTATGTATCGTTGAATTTGGGTCTGCATGTTGGCGATGATTTATCAGCTGTAGCAGAAAACCGCATGCGGATATGTGAAGTGCTGAATGTAAACATTGAAAACATGGTATGTGCTGAACAAGTGCATGGAGATAAGGTTATGCTGGTAACTTCTGAACATTTGGGATGTGGGGCATTATCGCTGGATAGTGTTATTCAAGGAACAGATGCATTGATCACTGCTGAGAAAAATGTTGTATTGTCAAGTTATTACGCAGATTGTGTACCTTTGTTTTTTTTGGATCCAGTTAATACAGTTGTAGCGCTAGCACATGCGGGATGGAGAGGAACAGCAAAACGCATAGGGGTTAAAGTTGTTGAAAATATGGTTTCTATATTCGGCAGTGAGCCAAAGAATATGCTAGTGGGTATCGGACCGTCCATTGGATCTTGTTGTTATTCAGTTGATGAAGATGTGAAGGATTGTTTTGATGGTGCGTATGAAAGTAAAGTATTTAAATATAAAAGCGGCAGATGGATGTTAGATTTAAAGAAAGCAAATAAATATATGCTGCTTGATGCAGGTATAGAGGAAAAGAACATAACTGTGTCTAATATATGCACATGCTGCAAAAGCGATGTGTTTTTTTCGTATAGAGCATCAAAAATCACTGGACGTATGGCTTCTTTTATAGCTATAAAGGGTTGTTGAAGTTTTTTTGTTTGAATCAAGGAGGTGTGTTATGCAAAGGATATTGGTTGTGGATGATGAAGAGCATATTTTAGAACTTGTGAAGTTTAATTTAGAACGAGAGGGTTACGAAGTGCTTACAGCTACGAATGGAGATGAAGCGCTGAATATAATCAAAATGGAAAAGCTGGATTTAATTGTTTTAGATATAATGTTACCAGGAATTGATGGTTTATCAATTTGCAAAATGATAAATAATAAGGATGAAACAAGGAACATACCTATAATCATGTTGAGCGCTCGGGGAGAAGAGCTGGACAAGGTGCTTGGCTTGGAGATGGGAGCTGATGACTATGTTACAAAGCCGTTTTCTCCGAGAGAGTTAGTTGCGCGGGTAAAAGCAAGGCTTAGACGAAAAGAAAAGAGTGCTAAAGCAAAATTGAACACTGCACCTAAAAAACTGTTTATAGGAGATTTGATAATTGACGAGGAGCGTTTTGCTGTCATAGCGAACGAACATCAGCAGAGCTTTACACCAAAAGAGTTTGAATTGCTGAGTTTTTTAGCTCGTAATCCGGGAAAAGTATTTTCAAGAGACTTTTTATTGGAGAAAATTTGGGGTTATGACTATACAGGTGATTCGCGCACGATAGATGTACACATAAGACACATAAGAAAAAAGTTAGAGCAGATACCAGGTGCATCTGATTTAATAGAAACTGTACGGGGAATTGGATACAGGTTTAAGGAGGTTTAGCTTAAGTGTTGAAACCCAGCATGAAAACCTGTACAGTGGTCAGCTATTTTGTGTTGTTTTTGTTGTTTGTAATTGCAGTATTTTTTGTTGCCTATACAGGCTACAAGTATATTGGTGCTGTGATAGTATTGATTGCTGTGGCTACAGCAATCACAGCATACTTAACTTTTGCTCGATTGATAAAACCGATAGAAGAGATGATATCAGCAGCTGTTAAGATGGCAAAAGGCATGTTGGAAATAGAAATAAATATAGATGGCAATGATGAAATATCTAAGTTGGCTAGCAGTATTAACGTTTTGGCGAAAAGATTAAAACAAAATATGGTGAGCATAAATGAAGAGCGAAACAGAGCAAATGCTATTTTAAAGAGCATGGGAGATGCAGTTATCGCGCTTGACCGCAATGGTTGTATCATCATGATAAATCCTGCATTTGAAAAAATATTTGGTGTTAGCACAAAGAAAGCTTTTGGCAAAAGAGCAATAGAAGTGATTCGCAGTTATGAGTTGGACAGCATGCTGCGTGCTGTCATTAAAAATAGACAGCCGGTTGATAAAGAGATTAAAATTCTGTTACCTAGTCCTAAAGAATTTAAAATACATGCTACACCGTTGGTTGGGGATGATGGTATAATGTCAGGGGTAGTAGCTCTTATGAGAGATATTACTGAACGAAAACAGTTGGAAAATATGCGCAATGAATTCGTTGCAAATGTATCTCACGAATTGCGCACTCCCCTTACATCTATAAATGGCTTTTTGGAAACACTTCTTGATGGAGCGGTAGAGGATGCTGAAGTTGCCAAGCGTTTTTTGGGGATCATGAAAAAAGAGACAGATCGTTTAACTAGACTTGTTGATGATTTGTTAAAATTTGCAAAGCTAGCAGATAAAAAATTTGTGTTAAACAAACAAAAAATCGATATAAATGAAATAGCAAATCAAGCAGTGCAGTTGTTTACACCTCGAGCACATGAAAAGAATGTTAAGATAAATTTAAATATCCATAAGAGCTTGCCAAAGATAGAAGCAGATAAAGATCTCTTGATGCAAGTTTTTATAAATTTAATAGATAATGCTATAAAACATACTCCTGTAGGTGGTGTTATAAATATAAATATTGATTTTGATAATGATGTTGCTAAGGTGAGCGTTTCAGATACAGGACCTGGAATACCGATAAACAGCATTAAAAGGATATTTGAAAGGTTTTATAGAATAGATAAGTCACGCAACCGAGATGACGGCGGAGGTACTGGTTTGGGGTTAGCAATTGCTAAACATGCTGTGGAATTGCATGGAGGAAAGATTTGGGCAGAAAATACGGGCAAAGGAGCAGTTTTCATATTTACTTTACCTTATAATAATATTGAGAAGAAAAATAAAACTTAACAAAAAATTAACATTTTTTCAACATAAA
>JAJOKN010000090.1:25448-26904 GCA_021129815.1 Desulfotomaculum sp.
CAAGCATTAAAGAAAGTGAATTTAGATATGCCGGAAAATAAAATTACAGCTTTAATAGGTCCGTCAGGTTGTGGCAAGTCTACTTTTTTAAAAACTTTGAATCGAATGAATGATTTGATTGAAGGGGTACGCGTGAAGGGGAAGGTGCTGCTGGATGGAGTGGACATATATGATTCTAACATAGATGTGGTTAATTTGCGAAAAACAGTGGGGATGGTATTTCAACGCCCTAATCCATTTCCTATGTCTGTATATGATAATGTAGCATATGGACCACGAATTCATGGCATTACTAATAAACAGAAATTAAATGAAATAGTAGAAAGAAGTTTAAGAGATGCTGTGCTCTGGGATGAAGTGCAGGATAGATTGCATCAATCAGCGCTGGGTTTATCTGGAGGTCAACAGCAGAGATTATGCATAGCAAGACTATTGGCGGTTGAGCCGGAAGTGGTTTTGATGGATGAACCAACTTCTGCTTTGGATCCAATATCTACGTTGAAAATTGAAGAGCTCATTCGTGAATTAAAGAAAAAATATACAATAATTATAGTAACTCACAACATGCAGCAGGCTGCTCGAGTTTCAGATATTACGGCATTTTTCTTAAATGGGGAATTGGTAGAGTGGGGAGATACTGATACTATTTTTACTAATCCTAAGGATAAGAGAACGGAAGATTACGTAACAGGAAAATTTGGTTAAAATAAAATTCTACAAAGGGAGTGATAAAATGCGTGATACTTTTCAAAGAGAATTATTAGAAATACAACAGGAAATTTTACGCATGGCAAGTATGACTGAAGAAGCAATTTATAACTCTATGCAAGCACTCAATACACAGGATATTGATCTGGCATATAAAGTTATAGAAAGTGACGATGTGATAGATGATTTGAGAAATGAGATAGAAGATAAATGCATAACTTTAATTGCTACACAGCAGCCAATGGCAAGAGACTTAAGGATAGTAGTGACTGGAATAAAGATTGTTACCAGCTTAGAGCGTATGGCAGATCACGCTGTAGATATTTCTAAAATTGCTATGTGCATGATTGGGAAAAAAGCAATAGACCCAATGAAAAAGATAAACATAATGGCAGATCTAGCACAGAATATGGTTAAAGAGGGATTAGATGCTTATATGTACAATGATTTAGAGAAAGCAATAGAAATTAGGAAAAAGGACGATGACATAGATGATTTGTATCATCAAGTATTTAAGGATTTGATTGATTATATGAAAAGAGATCAAAGTATAATTTCACAAGCTACTTATTTGTTATTTGTGAGCAGATTTTTGGAAAGAATAGCAGATCATTCCAATAATATAGCTAGAAATGTGATTTATTTAATTACAGGAAAGAGAAAGATAAAGGAAAACAAGCATATTTATTGCTAATATATTGTATATATACTTGATTGTTTTTTAATTTTATGTTGAAAAAATAAAAGG
>JAJOKN010000090.1:26914-31013 GCA_021129815.1 Desulfotomaculum sp.
CATAAGATCTTATTATGCAAAGAGTAGTAAATAATGGAGGGATACAAATTTTGAATTTTTTTAAGAAAACAGAGTTAAGATATGAAGTACTAGGTATTATACTTTTAGTATTGGCCTTATTGAGCTTTATTAGTTTTTATACAGATTCTCTGGGGTTTGTTGGTAGCTTTATCGGACGTGTTTTAAAAGGAATTTGTGGAGAAGGACGAATTATTATACCTATAGCTTTTAGTATTTGGGGTATAAGGCTCATTATAAAACGCAAAACCTCTGCCTCAACAACACAGGTTTTTGGCAGTTTGTTATTATTTATTATTATTTTAACTTTGTTGCATTTACCTTACCCTATGGAGCAGATTTTCGATGTGGGATATGAAGGCTTAGGCGGAGGCTTAGTAGGTGCATTGTTTAGTTATCTTTTGCAAAAAGCTTTTGGTAAAATTGGAGCATACATAATTTTGACAGCTGCTTTTTTAATATCAATTCTTTTGATTACTAATAAGTCTCTAATAGTTTTGTGTAAAAGCATTTTTTTATATATCAAAAACTTAGCAGTTAATATTAAAGATCTAATAATGAATTTTTTGTTTACTGAATGTGAGGCAAACGATGATAACAAAACAAAAGATAAAAAGGATAAAGCAGTGCATAAGAGTGAGGCAGAGTATAACAACAAGTTTCAAAGAGAAATAGCAGCAACTATATTGATTGATGAATGTATAACTGATGATGCAAGTAAAGAAAACCTAGATTTTAATAAGGCAGCAGTTGAAGAAGTTACAGGTGAAATTCCTTCAATTGATAAGTATGCTGAAAAACAGGATAAGAACATGGATAATAAACAATTGGTTTTGAATGGTACATGTTACAAGTTTCCACCAGTTAGTTTATTATTACCATGTGAGCGGGATAAAAACAGCAGTAAAGGGATACAAGAAATAGCTAGTCAAATTGATCGACTGGAAAGAACTATGAAAAGCTTTGGGATAGATGTAAAGGTTTTACAAGCATCGCGTGGTCCAGCAGTTACAAAGTTTGAAGTACAACCACCTGTAGGAGTAAAAGTGAGCAGAATTTTGAATTTAGCTAATGATATTGCGTTATCTATGGCGGTTTCTGATGTCAGGATTGAAGCTCCTATACCGGGAAAATCAGTTATCGGAATTGAAGTTCCGAACAAAAAAATTTATACAGTGAGATTTAGGTGCTTGCTTGAGAGCAAGGAGTTTGTCCAGGCGAAAAGTTGCCTTACAATTGCGTTAGGACAGGATATTTCGGGTAAATCAGTTGTAGCGGACTTAGCTAAGATGCCTCATTTACTCATAGCGGGTGCAACAGGCTCTGGTAAGAGTGTGTTTTTGAACACTTTAATATGCAGCTTGTTGTTTAAAGCTGCACCGCACGAGGTTAAGCTTTTGATGATAGATCCTAAAATGGTAGAATTAGCAGCTTATAACGGCATTCCACATTTGGCATATCCAGTGGTTACTGACCCTAAAAAAGCAACAGCAGCTTTGCGGTGGGCTGTTAGGGAAATGGAAAAACGTTATAATTTGTTTTCATCTGCTGGAGTTAGAGATATTAAAAAGTACAATAACTTATTTAAAGCACAAAATGAGATAAAGGGCCAACAGTTGCCGTTTATAGTAATAATTATCGATGAGCTGGCTGATTTAATGATGGTGGCTCCTGCTGATGTAGAAGATGCCATATGCAGATTGGCTCAAATGGCACGGGCAGCAGGAATTCATTTGGTTATAGCTACTCAGCGGCCATCTGTTGATGTTATTACTGGTCTTATTAAAGCTAATATTCCTTCTAGAATATCTTTTGCAGTGTCTTCTCAAGTGGACTCTCGCACTATACTCGATGTGCCTGGAGCAGAAAAACTGCTTGGGAGAGGAGACATGCTTTTTTATCCTGTAGGCGCTCAAAAACCGATACGTGTGCAGAGTGCTTACTTATCAGATAAGGAAGTAGAAAAACTGGTAGAATTTTTATCAAATCAGGCAAAGCCCAGTTATAATGAGGGAATAGTTGTGGATTCTGTTGAAAAAGAAAAAGATGTAGAGCTTGAAGATGAGCTTTTGCCTAAAGCAGTGCAAATTGTCATAGAACAAGGGCAGGCTTCTATATCCATGCTGCAGAGGCGTCTTCGTATTGGTTATTCTAGAGCAGCAAGGCTTATCGATATTATGGAACATCGTGGTATAATAGGGAGCTACGAAGGCAGTAAACCTAGACCAGTATTGATTACGATGGAGCAGTTTAATCAACTTTTTAAAGAAAATGTAAATGATGAAAATTAAAATAAGTTGTTGTGTCTTGAAGGAGTATAAGTAATTAATATTGAATGTTACATATTAATTAAGTTGTTTTGTACTCACTTGTTATGCGTACATTTTGGGCTTTTGCAGGTGAAGGCAGAAGAGGTAGTTGTGAAAGGAACGGGGTGGAAATTAAGTGGAAATAGGTAAAGTATTGAAACAAGCTCGACAGGAAAAGGGCTATTCTTTTGAAGATGTAGAAGAAGCGACTAAAATTCGGATCAAGTACTTAAAAGCATTAGAAGAGGAAAATTTTGATACTTTGCCTGGATATGTTTATGCAATTGCGTTTATCAAAAGCTATGCTAAGTTTTTAGGTTTGGATGGAGAGGAATTGGCTTTTAAGTACAAGCAATTGGTTAACAGATCAAAAGAAGTAAACACCCTGGAAATCTATAAAAATAAAAAAAAGGTAAAAGGCTCGCGTTATATATTATATTTCATACCCATAGCCTTATTGTGTATGTGTTTGATATTTGTATTAACATATAATATTTTTATTTCAGATTATCAAGGCAAAGTTCCAAATGATGAAATAATAGAAAATCAGCAAGAACAAGAGCTGCCGGATAAGACTTTGGGGAAGCATTCAAATATAACGAATGACCAACAAGGAGTTAAAAATAATGGTGAGAATAAAGTTGAAGTAATACTCGATGTAGTAAGTGATAAATGCTGGATGAAAATTGAAGTTGATGGCAGAGAAGAATTTGTTGGCATACTCTACTCAGGTGATGTAAAAAAAATTACAGGTCATGAATATGTTAGGATTAGATTAGGCAATGCAGGGGTAGTAGATGTAAAAGTCAATGGAAAAGATTTAGGTTTTTTAGCACCACGAGGTGCGGTGGTGGAAAGAGAATTTAGAGTTGAGAATTTATGAGAATTTAAAATAATTTAATAGAAATTTATTAGCTTTTAACTCTATGAGATATAATTGATTTTAACTTTCATAAATGTTATAATTATATTAAAGGTGTGATGAAAATGGTGATAGGAACGCTAACAGTAGAGCTATTTATTTTTGGATCTAGAACTTTAAAAGATAAGCGCAGAATACTTAAAAGCATCTTAGATAAAGTAAAGTCGAGGTTTAATGTTTCTATAGCCGAAGTAGATGGTCACGACATGTGGCAAAGGTCAGTTCTTGGCATTGCGTGTGTTAGCAATCAAGTTGCACATGTACAAAGTGTGCTGAGCAGTGTAGAAAAATTCATATCGCACCAGAGGGATGCAGAAATAATATCCCTTCATACAGAAATTATTTGAAGTATTTAATTAAGGTAAAGGAGCGAGTTAGCATGAACAAACAGCAAAAAATGGTTATTGTTACTGCGATAGCAGTTGTAACACTGTTTATTCTGCTAAAACCTGTACTCTTTCCAAGTGGAGAAGACGGTGTTGAATTTGAAACAACTGCTAATCCTAAAGAAGTATACCTGCAAGCATTGAAAGAAAAAAAACCTATATTTTTAAAATTTTATTCCCCTGGCTGACCACCTTGCAGAGATATGGAGCCCGTGATTATGGCTCTTAAAGAAAAATATGGCTCTGAAGTAGTGTTTATAATTGCAGATTTGAGAAAAAGTGAGGCACAGCAGTTGGCAGGAGATTTTAATATAAGAGGGATTCCTGTTTGTTACTTTATAAACAAAGATGGAGAAGTAGTTTTTGAGAAAGCAGGGGTAGTGTCATTTGAAGAAATGGAAAGAATAATTTTAGAAAAATTGTTAAATGAAGAGTAGTTTTTTGCAAGAAGCTTAATTTGGCTA
>JAJOKN010000102.1:0-1190 GCA_021129815.1 Desulfotomaculum sp.
ATTGAGGTAAAGTGATTAAAAGATGAAGAAAAATTTAAATGATGAGTATTACATGAAAATAGCATTGGAACTTGCTAAGAATGCTGAAGGCTATACTGCACCCAACCCATTGGTGGGTGCAGTAATAGTAAAGAATGGCACAATAGTGGGCAAGGGATTTCATGCTAAAGCAGGCGATAACCACGCTGAAGTAAATGCTATACTAGATGCGGGCGATAGGGCAAAAGGTGGAACTTTGTATGTAAATTTGGAGCCGTGTTGCCACTATGGAAAAACTCCGCCATGTACTGAAGCGATTGTGAAAGCTGGTATAAGCCGTGTGGTTGTAGCTATGAAAGACCCAAACCCTAAAGTTGGTGGCAAAGGAATAGAGATTTTAAGAAAAGCAGGCATTTCAGTAGATGTAGGTATTTTGGAAGAAGAAGCAAAAATACTAAATGAAGTGTTTATAAAATTTATTTTAACAGGACTTCCTTTTGTAGCCTTGAAAGCAGCAGTTAGTTTAGATGGCAAGATTGCTACAGCAAAAGGAGAGTCTAAGTGGATTACTGGAATAGAGTCTAGAAAATTTGTGCACTGGCTCAGGCACAAATATGATGCAGTTTTAGTAGGCATAAATACTGTCATTGCTGATGATCCAATGCTTACAGTTAGGCTTGAAGGGAAGAGCAAGCTTAGAAAACCATATATTAGCCCTGTGCGAATTGTTTTAGACAGTAGATGCAGGATTTCAGAAAATGCGAAGATCTTTGACAATTTGAGTTCACAAGTTATAATTGCTACTACTAATGCATCATCTTATGATAAAATAAAGCGAGTAGAAAAAAAGGGAGCAAAAGTGCTGGTTTTAAATGATGAAAATGGCAAAGTGGATATAGGAGATTTGTTGAAAGAACTTGGGAGATTGGGAATTACAAGTATACTCGTTGAGGGCGGATCGCAAGTTCATGGTGCATTTTTACATAAAAAACTGGTGGATAGGGTTTACTGGTTTATATCTCCTATGATTATTGGTGGGGAAAATGCACCTAGTGCTGTTGGAGGTGCAGGTGTAGAGCGGCTTTCAGATGCGTTGAGATTAAGTAAAATTGAGGTAAAACGTTTTGAAGAAGATATATGCATTACTGGAGTGGTATGAAGGAAAAGTAAAGAGGTTAAAAGATGAAAAGCTGAAGAGGTAAAAAGGCAAA
>JAJOKN010000102.1:1290-10862 GCA_021129815.1 Desulfotomaculum sp.
TCTGAAGTTGGAAAGAAGATGAAAATTTTTATAAAACATAGTCAGATTATAATTGTGCGAAAGACTTAAACGTTCAAAAAAACATATAAGACAAAGAATTTGCTAGTTTTTCTGATTTCCGATTTTTGACCTCTGACAATTGCTATATGACCTCTGACTTCTGAGACCGTTATTGAATGGTGGTGTTAGCTATATTTACTGGGATTGTTGAGGAAATAGGAACTGTTACAAAGATAACTAAAAAGACGCTTTCTGTAAATTTGACGATAAGAGCATCTAAGATATTAGAAGATGTAAAAATTGGAGACAGCATTGCTGTAAATGGAGTGTGTCTTACAGTTGTAGAATATCAAAAAAATGAGTTTACGGCTGATGTGATGTATGAAACTTTGAAAAAAACAAATCTTTATCACTTAAATATTGGGAGCAAAGTGAATTTGGAGAGGGCACTGCGTGCAAGCGACAGGCTGGGGGGACATATAGTTACAGGGCATATTGATGGGATTGGAGTTATAAATAAAATTGAAAAACAGGATATAGCTTTATTGATAACTATAGAAGCGCCTTCTGATTTAATGCGTTATATGGTTAACAAAGGGTCAATTGCAGTTGACGGGACAAGTCTTACAATTGTTAATGTTATGTCAAATCAATTTTGCGTATCTTTAATACCACATACTGCAGGCAATACAATTTTGGGGAACAAAAAGCTAGGAGATAGTGTAAATTTAGAAGTGGATATATTAGCTAAATACATAGAGCGACTGCTTAAACTTTCTTCAAATACAGATGCAGATAAAATTAAAGAAGGTATAAATTATGATATGCTAAAACGTCATGGATTTTTATAAGTAAGGAGGAATCTTTTTGAAATTCAATACCATTGAAGAGGCATTGGAAGATATTAAAAACGGAAAAATGGTTGTTGTAATTGACGATGAAGATCGTGAAAATGAAGGCGATTTAGTGATGGCTGCAGAAAAAGCTGATGCCGGTGCGATTAATTTTATGGCAACTTATGGAAGGGGATTGATATGTGTACCGTTAGAAGGAAGGCGACTTGATGAGTTGGGACTGCATCTGATGGTTACCAATAACACAGATCCTCACGGCACAGCTTTTACTGTTTCAGTAGATGCAAGGACTACCACTACAGGCATATCTGCACATGAAAGGGCAGAGACTATAAGAGCGCTTGTTGACCCAAACACCAAGCCAGAGGATTTGCGTAAACCCGGACATGTGTTTCCACTTAGAGCAAAAGAAGGGGGAGTACTTAGAAGAGCTGGACATACTGAAGCAGCAGTTGACTTAGCAAAGTTAGCAGGACTGTATCCAGCGGGTGTCATATGTGAAATAATGAATGATGATGGCACGATGGCAAGAGTTCCACAACTTGTTGAATTTTGCAAACGGCATAATTTGAAGATCATCACTATAGCAGATATTATTAAGTACAGAAGGCTTCATGAAAAGCTCATCGAGAGAGTTGAATCAGCTGAGATGCCTACAAAGTATGGCCACTTTACTGCAATAGCATATAGAAGCATATTGGATAACAAATGCCACATTGCCTTAGTAAAAGGAGATATTGAAAATGCAGAAGCGCCGCTGGTCAGAGTGCATTCAGAATGTTTAACAGGGGATGTGTTTGGATCCAAACGCTGTGATTGCGGGGAACAACTAGCTACAGCTTTGCAATACATAGAGCGAGAAGGCGTTGGTGTATTGTTGTATATGAGCCAGGAAGGCAGGGGTATTGGCTTATTGAATAAAATTCGTGCCTATAAATTGCAAGACATGGGATCTGATACTGTTGAAGCAAATGAAAAACTGGGTTTTCCTGCGGATTTGAGGGATTATGGGCTGGGAGCTCAGATATTGGTTGACCTAGGGCTTAAGAAAATTCGACTGCTTACAAACAATCCCAGAAAAATTGCAGGTTTAGAAGGATATGGGCTAGAAATAATAGAAAGAATACCATTGGAGATAGAGCCTGGAGAATATAACTGCTTTTATTTAGCTACTAAACAAGAAAAGTTAGGTCACATGCTTAGTGTAAAGAAACAGGGGATGAAAGACTGATAAAGAAAGTTTTATACTTTATGTTGCTAAAATTAACAAAAGGTGGACAAATTTTATGGGATATATGTATGAAGGAAAGCTGATTGGAAAGGATATAAGGGTTGGCATAGTGGTTAGTCGATTCAATGAGTTTATAACATCAAAACTTTTATCAGGTGCTTTAGATGCTTTGAAAAGGCATGGCGTAGATGAAGCTGATATTGATGTTGCGTGGGTGCCTGGAGCATTTGAAATCCCAATTATTGCGCAACAAATGGCTAGCATAGAAAACAGCAATGGAAAAAAAAAGTACGATGCTGTAATATGTTTAGGTAGTGTTATAAGAGGTAGTACACCGCATTTTGACTATGTAGCTGCGGAAGTTTCCAAAGGCATAGCTAAAGTTGGTTTAGAAGCTAAAATGCCTGTCATATTTGGAGTGCTTACTACCGATACCATTGAACAGGCCATCGAGCGAGCTGGAACTAAAGCAGGCAATAAAGGATGGGAAGCAGCGGTTAGTGCTATTGAAATGGTAAATTTAATGAAAGAGTTAAAAAAATAATTATAAAGGTGCTTAAAAAGGCAAATACAACAATACGAGGTATTAAATATGCGGTAATTTTTCAACAGCTTAGACTTTTATATAGCTCGGTTTACTTTACCACTTTTTAAGCAACGTGTACATACTAGAACACGCTTAGTTGTGCCATTGTTTGTTACAATGCGCACTCTTTGTAAATTTGGCTTCCAGGTTCTTTTTGTACGGATGTGTGAATGGCTTATCTTCATGCCAGTAGCTTTGCTCTTGTTGCAAATATAACACTTCCTTGCCATTGATATGTATACCTCCTTTGTTTTTAAAATAAAACTTTTTGCAGTTTTTATGGTTTTTAGGTATCTTAGTTGAAAAGTTTGCAAATACGATGCAGTACAACAGTAAGTAGTATATCATAAATTTATTCAAATTCCAACACCGTAAAAGTTTAGCTCTTACGTTTTAAAGGGGTTGGAGAGGAAATGTTTGAATATAAAAATGTTAAAGTAGGGGATAAATTAAAACTTTGGCCTAAAGACACTTATCCCAAATACGGAGTTGTTACTGAAGTAACTCCTTTTGGAGTTACTGTAGAGATAACTGAAGTAGATGAAAGGGATTTTACGCGCTATAAGCCGGGACAAGTACTCAAATTTCCGTGGTCGCACTTTAGAGTTGTTTATGATGAAACACTTTGATAGACTGATTTAACATAATTTGTGATATGATTTAAAAACTTAAAAAGGCTTTGGATGGCTTTGAAGTTTTTGAAATATTTTTTAGGAAAGGAGAAAAGCTAGCGCTGATTTTCAGTAATGGAGAGTATTTTTGATAAGCCAGTGCAATTTGTAAAAGGGGTAGGACATAAAAAAGCAGAAAATTTAAAAAAAATAGAGATATTTACGCTTTTTGATCTGCTGTATCATTTTCCCAAAGACTATTTAAACAGAAGCTCTGTTATTCCTGCTTATGCTTCTATGCACGGACAGCTGGTTACAGTGAGCGGCAGGGTGGTTGGCATACAAGAATTAAAACCCAGAAAGAATTTAAGCATTATAAAGATTGCTGTTCGCGATCACTACAGCGTGTTTTTTGCTGTATGGTTTAACCAAAAGCATGTTTTAAAGCAATATAAAGTAGGAGATAAACTTTTGATCACAGGAAAGGTGGACAGGAGCTACCGCAATACCGTTCAAGTAAATGTTGTAGAATGCGAGCTCATCGATGAAAATGAAGATAAAAATTTACTGCTGCCTATCTATTCTTTAACAGAAGGCATAACACAAAGGCAAATGCGCGTTATCATGCAAAATGCGCTCTACAGCGTTCAAGATATAAAAGAATTCATGCCAAAGGAGTTGTTGGATAAATACAAGCTCCCAGCATTGTACGATGCATTGAAAAACATTCACTTCCCTGAAGATTTAGAATCGGCAAAAAAAGCGCGAAGGCGATTTATATTTGAGGAATTTTTTTTGCTACAGCTGGCGCTTGTTAGAAGAAGAAAAAATCTCAAGGAAGTAAAAAAGCTGCATTCATATCAAAATGCTAAAAGCAACAGGTTAAAATTCTTTTTGGAATGCTTGCCTTTTAAGCCTACTGCTGATCAAAATAGAGTTTGGGAAGAGATACAGAGGGATATGAACAGCACAAAGCCGATGAATCGATTGCTTCAAGGAGATGTAGGTTCTGGGAAAACGCTTTTAAGCGCGCTTATGTTATTAAAAGCAGTGGATGCAGGATTGCAAGGGGCATTTATGGTGCCTACTGAAATATTGGCTGAACAGCATTATATCAACTTGTCGAAGTGGTTTGAAGGATTGGAAGTAAAACTAGAACTGCTCACCAGCAGGATCAGCAAATCCCAGCGCACGGATATTTTGCACAAACTTAAAAGCGGGCAAATAGATGTACTGATAGGCACTCATGCGCTGCTGACTGAAGATGTGGTGTTTAAAAACTTAGCCTGCGTGGTCATAGATGAGCAGCACAGGTTTGGCGTGAAGCAGCGCTTGAACTTGTTAAAAAAAGGAGCGTATCCTGATGTGCTTATCATGACAGCAACTCCAATACCGCGGACGCTTGCGCTCACAGCATACGGCGATCTCGACATATCCGTGATTAATAACCTGCCACCGGGCAGAAAACCTGTGCGCACATACCATATCACTAAAGATTCAATCGATAAGCTTTACCGTTTGATAAAAAAAGAAGCTTTAAACGGAAGGCAGAGCTACATAGTATGTCCGTTGATTGAAGAATCAGAAGCGCTGGAAGCAGAGGCTGCAACAAAATTAGCTGATGAGCTGATTGAAATGAGCCGGGACAAATCTAGCATTTTGTACGGCTTGCGCATAGGGCTGTTGCACGGAAAATTAAAAGTTGGTGAAAAGGAAAACGTTATGGAAATGTTCAGAAAAGGCGAAATAGATGTTTTGGTTTCTACCACAGTCATTGAGGTAGGTGTGGATGTGCCGAATGCAACTGTTATGGCGATAATAGATGCAGAGCGGTTTGGACTGGCGCAACTGCATCAGCTAAGAGGCAGAGTAGGAAGAGGCACCAGCCAGTCTTACTGCATACTCGTGTGCGATCCTAAGTCAAAAGAGAGCAGAATGCGCATAAACGCTTTTGTAAATACAAGCGATGGCTTTGAACTTGCAGAACAGGATTTAAGGCTTAGGGGGCCTGGGGAATTCTTAGGCACCAAGCAGTCAGGTATACCGAAGTTTAAAATTGCTGATATAATTAGGGATCAAAAAGCATTGATAGTTGCAAAAAAAGAAGCAGAGCTGATGCTAGAAAATAAAGGCGCTCTAAGCAACGAAATACTTTTGCAGGAATTGAAAAAGCGTTTTAAAACCGGTTTGAGTCTTGTTAATTAGACATTCATGCCGCTAATGCAGCACTATCAGAGGATGAAAACGACTTTTTGTAGAATATAAATCCTGCGGCTGGTGAAATGAGGTCGAATTACCTTTCTCGGGAACAGAGGGGACTCCGCGAACTGGTACGTTACCGCAAAAAACTGGTCGAAGAGCGAGCACGGGAAATTAACCGCTTTAAAAATCAAATTAGCTTACTCATACTTTTGTTTTATCACTTATTCTCATCCATTCTCAAACATTATCGACCCCCTAGAGATTTTGCGCTATTGGAGGTCGACAACAAACGAGAGTAAAAATCATCATTAATAATCTTTTCTCAAGTAACTGATTGCTTTTAAGTTGTGAGCGCGTGAGTTAGTTCTGTGGGGGTGCAATAACTCGTATGCAAGTGGACTTAACGGATATTTCAAAAAATTCTCATATACTGCTATCAACTCGGGATTTTCGTGGCACTCGCGCAGTTCCATACTTGCATCTTGCTTGTAAATAGTTTCCTTGCGCTTTTTTATCATTTCATCTGTTGGCGGCAGAGTAGATCTTGGCATTCCACCGCCTCCGATGCAGCCGCCGGGACATGCCATTACTTCTACTAAATGATATGGCGCCATTTCATCTGCATCTCCTTTACGCATATTTTCTAATATTACTCTAGCATGAGCAAGACCATGTACAACTGCTACGTGCATTGTGCCAAATTTTTTAATTTCAGCAGTACCTAATTTTATTCTTTCCATGCCGCGAACTTCTGTCCAGTTGAAAAATTTAGCAGGTGCTTTTTTACCGGTAATTATAAAGTGTGCTGTTCTAGAACAGGCTTCTGCTACTCCACCGGTTGCCCCAAAGATAAGACCTGCACCGGAACTCAAACCTAAAATAGGATCATAATTTTGCGGTTCTAAAGCAGTAATATCTATTTTGGCTTCTTTTAGCATTTTAGCGAGTTCTCTTACTGTAAGAACTGCATCGGTATCTCTTATGTGTTCTTTACCCCAATATTTACCAGATGCATTCATACCTATGTCCATTATTTCATCTTTTTTAGCTATGCAGGGCATAATAGCCACCATAAAGATTTTTTCTGGGTCGATGTTGTTGACTTTAGCATAATAAGTTTTAGTAAGAGAGCTCAGCATCTGCATCGGCGTTCCTGCAGAGGATATATGATCCAAAAGATCTGGATACCAATACTCACAGAATTTGTACCAAGCAGGACAGCACGAAGTCACAAGAGGGAGTTTTTTATCTTTTTCACCTTTTAATATTTTAAAGAACTCTGCGCTTTCTTCTACTATTGTAAAGTCAGCACCAGTATTTGTGTCAAAGACTTTATCAAAACCGAGCTTTTTCAATGCCGCTACTTGTTGACCTTGAACCCACTCACCGGGAGATAAGCCGAATTCTTCGCCTAATGCTACGCGTGTAGCAGGAGCAGTTTGAACTACTACAAATTTATCTGGATCATTTAATGCTTCCCAAACTTTTTGGGTATCGTCTTTTTCGATTAATGAATGCGTGGGGCACCACATAACGCATTGACCGCAGTCAACACATATAACATCATCAACTATAGGGAGTTCATAATAACCGTAAACTGATTGTATGTCTCTACATGCTTGGATGCACTGTCCGCACAAAATGCACTTTTCGTCATCGCGATCTAGAGATAGAGATTCAGGATGTATGGGAATACGACCGCGCACTTTTGCAGGCCATTTGTGTTTTACCTGATATTGTTCTGGAATCCAGCCATCACCGACTACTGCTTTATCAAAGTGCTGACAGCCAGTTAGCGAAATTGTTCCTCCTGTAATTCCTGCCGCTGCCATCAACTTCAAAAACTGTCTTCGCGTTAGTGCTTTTTTATCTTTTTCCTTATCGTTTGTATTCATAAGTACCCACCACCTTATTAAAAGAATCTCTGAAAAAGCAACGGAAGATTCAGAGGTTCACGATTGTCATTTATTTTGCTTGTGCGCGCATGCCAAGCTCCTTATCCATTATCAATAGCGCTCCAGGAGCATTGGATATTAATTTTAGCCGCTCAACTATAGATTTAATGGACTCCTCTTCTTCTACTTGCTCGCTTATAAACCACTGCAGCATATTGTGAGAAGCATGGTCTTTTTCTGCAATAGCGAGGTCAACTAAGTGGTTTATCATTTTTGTTACTTTTTGTTCGTGTTCGTATGCTTTTTCAAATACATCTAGCGCTGAATTCCATTCTGCTGGGGGTTGTTCGATGGCAGTTAAAGTTACAGAGCCACCTCTTGCATGAATGTAGTCGAAAACTTTCATTGCATGGGTTAATTCTTCTTGTGCCTGCATGCGCATCCATGAAGCAGCACCATTTAAATTTTGTTGTGCTAGATAGTTTGACATAGATAAATATAGATAAGAAGAATATAATTCTGCGTTAACCTGTTTATTCAGCGCTTCTTGAAGCTTGCTGTTTAACATAGAAATCCCTCCATAATTAGTATATTACTGATTTTTTGCTGTTACACACGCTGCTTAGGATATAATATCATATAACGTGGCTGTATTCTACTTGGGTTGAATAGTTAATAAAATTTTAAGCTTTAAGCCTTAGTTTTTGATGGTATTTTTTAAAGAGCAAATAAACTATGCATGGAGTTTTTTAGTTTGTTGTGGATTGGTATATAAAACCCATGCATAGTTATTGTGCGAAAAGGGAATTGAAGCTGTTATATGCAACCTTGGGAAATTTATGTTTAGCTTAACTGGCTTTCAACTTTTTCAGTTATTTCTTTTAATGTGTTTTCATCAGGCACATATTGTACCTTTATTTGTTCCATCAATTCCATTTTTGTATCTTTTAACATTTCTTTTACCTGTCCAACACTTTGACCACTCCATCCAAAAGAGCCAAAAGCAAGCCCTATACGATTTTTAGGCGCAAGACCTTTCATATAAGTTAAGAATGATGCTACTGTTGGCATCATATTGTTATTTAGCGTGGGTGATCCTACACAGATATACTTTGCGTCCAACACATCTACTATAACATCGGAGATGTGGTTTTTGGTTAAGCACATCATTTTGGTTGCTGTGCCTTTGTTTTCAAAGGCTGTTTGTATGGCTTTAGCAATTTTAGCAGTTGATCCCCACATGGAATCGTAAATAATAACTGCTTTGTTTTCAGTTTCATTAGCTGACCACTTTTGATATGCGCTTACTATATCTTTTATATGTGAGCGCCAGATAATTCCATGACTTGGAGCAGCTATGTCTATTTCTAATCCGCTTATTGCTTTTAGAGCAGCGCTTACGGGCTTATCATACAGCATTAATATGTTTGCGTAATATTTTTTAGCTTCATGCATGATTATGCCCATTGAGTACTCATCATCAAAGCGCTCTGTTGATGCTAAATGTTGTCCTAGCGCATCATTTGGAAACAATATTTTATCTTCCGGCAGGTAAGTGACCATGCTGTCTGGCCAGTGAGCCATTGGCACATGTACAAATGTCAGAGTGCGCTTGCCGATTTTTATTGACTCGCCGGATTTTACAACTTTGAAGTTCCAATCCTTATGATAATGAGCTCTTAAGCCGGGCATTCCTTTTGTTGAAGTTATTAAAGTTGCATTTTTTGCTATTTCCATAACTTGCGGTAAGCTTCCAGAGTGATCCATTTCTACATGGTTTGAAACTACATAGTCGATTTTTGATGGATCTACGATTTTTGAAATGCGCTCCAACATTTCATCGCACAAGTAATATTTAACTGTATCTATCAATGTGATTTTTTCATCCACTATTAGATAAGCGTTGTATGTTGAACCGCGCTGTGTTAGGTATCCGTGAAAATTTCTTACAGCCCAATCTATGCCTCCAACCCAATATATGTCATCTTTCAACTTTACTGGTTGCATTACTCATCTGCCTCCTCAAACATGTTTTTTTCTACTCCACATATGGGACATACCCAATCATCAGGCAACTCTTCAAATGGTGTGCCGGGATCTATGCCGTTATCTGGATCTCCATTTTCAGGATCATAGATATAACCGCATGCAGTACAGCGATATTTTTTCACTTTTGATCACATCCTTAAAGAA
>JAJOKN010000102.1:10962-30767 GCA_021129815.1 Desulfotomaculum sp.
ATAACCGCATGCAGTACAGCGATATTTTTTCACTTTTGATCACATCCTTAAAGAAAGTTAAATTTTTTAAAAAATTTTTTAAAGCATCTTGTTACTCGTTTTACTAATCGTAATTTTCATGTTTGTCTTCTACAACTTTTTTGAATAGTTTTTTAGATGCGCCACAGCGGGGGCATACCCAATGCTCTGGTAAATCCTCAAATGCTGTTCCGGGCGGAATATTTCCTTCAGGATAACCTACTTCAGGGTTATATACGTATCCACATAATTTACAGCGGTACTTATCCATATTAAAATCACATCCTTTTTAAATTAAACTTATTTATTTATGGTTGACTTTTATTTGTTTTAAGTTTTGCTGACCCATAAGCCATGCAAATTACAATATGACCTAACAGTTAAACCTTCTTTTGAATCTGCAATGCCAAAATTTACTTCGGCAGTTTCACCTGGCTTGAAGAACTTGCGAAGCACCTTGCCGTTTGGTTCTTCTACTTCAACCCATTCAATGTAGTGTTTATCTTCCATTGGGTGAGGGATTGAGCCTACTTTGATGTCTATTCCGTGAGAAGTTTTTTCTATGACAGGAAGATGTTTTTCTTGGCCTGTGTCTTCTGATTTTGCATTCATCAAGTTCATGGGCTGTTTACAGCAAACAAGTGCTTTTGCGCCTGCATGTACCACTTCAACTATATTTCCGCAAATATCACATTTATATATTTCCAGCACGTTGGTTTTGTTCTTGCATTCCATAATGCAAGCACCTCCTAAAAAATATAACTTTTTAGCAACAAGGTGCTGTAAACTTTCATGAACAGCACCTTGTTGGTTTTGTTTATTTACAAGCTTGATGTAAATTTTATAATCTTAAAAAAACTTATAGCTTTTTATGGCAGAACCACCAGTCATAGCATTCAAACTGCTTTGGCCTTTCAGCTGCTGTTTTTACATCTGTAGCTGGTGGGATAATTACTCCATCACCGATCATATCGTTTTGTGGCCAGTTTGCAGGTATAGCAACTTGGTTAGCGTCAGAGGTTTGAAGTCCTTTTACGGCTCTCAATATTTCGTCAATATTTCTTCCTAATTCCTGAGGATAATAAATCATAGCTCGTATGATACCATTTGGGTCAATAATGAATACAGCTCTTACAGTGTTTGAGCCTTTACCCGGGTGTACAAGACCTAAAGTGCTTGCAATTTTACCAGTATCAGCTATGATTGGGAATGTGATTTCAACACCGAGCTCTTCTTTAATCCAATCTACCCACTTGATGTGAGAGAATACCTGGTCCAAGCTAAGGCCGATTAATTCGCAATTCAGTGCTTTAAGATCGTCACTTATTTTTTGGAATGCTACAAACTCAGTTGTGCATACCGGGGTAAAGTCAGCAGGGTGGCTGAACAATATAAACCACTTACCAGCAAAATCATCAGGTAATATCATAACTCCGTGTGTAGTTTGCACTTCCATCTTAGGCATAGGATCTCCGATTAATGGCATTTTGTTTTCAGTAGTTGTGCAACTCATAATATTATCTACCTCCATTAAAATTTTTTAAGTTTTGTAATAATTACAATGTTATATAAACTATAAACTATTTAAATTTAGATGTCAAGCATTTTTGGGTTAATTTGTTGTTAATGACTTGTTAAAAAATTTAAATATAAACCTGGTTTTTTTATTCTTAAATTTAAAGTTTGTTTTATTTATATCTTCATATAATTGTTGTATAATAAGCGTGCGGGTTTAAGTTTGTAATCAGCTTAATCAATGAAGAGGAGTTTTGAACTTATAAAATGAACTTGCCTAATAAATTGACATTGGCGAGAATATTTTTAATACCTATATTTTTGTTTATTACTTCTTTAAAAGTTCCTTACGGGGAGTTTTTAGCTGCAGCGGTTTTTATTATAGCTGCTAGCACTGATGGTTTAGATGGATATTTTGCTAGGAAAAATAAAATGATTACTCGTTTCGGCAAGATAATGGATCCTTTAGCTGATAAGCTTTTGATAACAGCAGCGCTCATCAGTTTAGTGGGCTTACAGAAAATCCCTGCATGGGTAGCTGTGGTAATCATAGGCAGGGAGTTTGCTGTATCGGGTCTAAGAACAATAGCAGCTGCAGAAGGCAATGTGATATCTGCAAGCAAGCTGGGAAAATATAAAACTGTAAGTCAAATCATAGCAATAATAGCTATGTTTTTACCTGAAAAAATAGTAGGAGTATATTTAGGCCAATTTTTGATGGCAGTTGCCGTGGTGTTTACAATCTGGTCTGGCATTGATTATTATGTTAAAAATTGGCATATAGTTAAAAAAGATGGGATATGATGGTATTATTTTTTAAAATTAAAATAGGGGTTGGTGTTTGAATGAAAGATGAGCTTTTGGAGATTGGCAAAAAAGCTAAAGAAGAAATTGAAAAGATTAGCAATTTAGAAGGATTAAATAATTTGCGCGTGAAGTATTTGGGGAAAAGGGGGGAAATCACTTCTATTTTAAGGGGTATTAGCAATGTCGAGCCTCAAAAAAGACCTGAAATAGGAGCGATAGCAAACCAAATTCGTGCAGAAATTGAAGAACTCATTGAAAAGAAAACAAAAGCTTTAAAAGAAGAAGAAAAAAATAAGCGGATGTTAGAAGAGACCATTGATGTAACTCTTCCAGGAAAGCGCTGTGCTTTTGGTAACAAGCATCCTCTGACAAAAATTTTGGAAGAAATACAATCTATTTTTTTAGGACTGGGATTTAGTGTTGCAGAAGGACCAGAGGTGGAAACGGATTATTATAACTTTGAAGCGCTCAATTTGCCAAAAGATCACCCTGCTCGCGACATGCAGGATACTTTTTTTATAAATTCAGAGGTTTTGCTTAGAACTCACACTTCGCCAGTTCAAGTTCGAGTGATGGAAAAGGCTTATCCTGAGCTGCCGGTTAAAATTATCTGTCCGGGAAAAGTTTACAGGCGCGATGATGACGCAACGCATTCACCTATGTTTACTCAGGTAGAAGGATTAGCTGTGGACAAGCGCATAACTTTTAGCGATTTGAAAGGAACGCTCAGCAAGTTTGTGCAGATTATGTTTGGTGAAAAGACAAAGGTGAGGTTTAGACCCAGCTTTTTTCCTTTTACTGAACCGAGCGCAGAGGTTGATATATCCTGTGTGATATGTGCAGGCAAGGGATGCAGAGTGTGTGGAAATACAGGATGGCTTGAAATTTTAGGTGCTGGCATGGTGCATCCTAAAGTGCTTGAGATGTCAGGCTATAACCCAGAAGAAGCTGCAGGATTTGCGTTTGGCATGGGAGTTGAGCGCATAGCTATGCTCAAGTATGGCATCGATGATTTGAGGTTATTTTATGATAATGACTTACGCTTTTTAAAGCAGTTTTGAGTGTATGATGAGCTTAGTTGATAAATTTATAGGTGATTAGGAGGTTTTAGAATTAATATGAAGGTTTCATATAACTGGTTGCGCGAATTTGTAGATATAGAGTTATCTCCTTTTGAGCTAGCTGATAAGCTCACCATGTTTGGCATAGCAGTTGAAAATGTTAAATATTTAGGTGAAAACATAGATAACGTGGTTGTGGGAAAGATTTTAAGCATAAACTGTCATCCAAATGCAGACAAGCTTGTTATATGTCAAGTTACCGCAGATGGGAAAAACCGCCTGCAGATTGTCACCGGAGCAACCAATATAAGTGAGGGAGATATTGTGCCGGTAGCTCTTGATGGAGCAAAGCTACCAAATGGAGTGACGATAAAGAAAGCAAAGCTGCGCGGTGAAGTTTCAAATGGAATGCTCTGTTCTGGAGAGGAACTCGGAATTGAACGCGGCATGCTGCCAGATGATCAGCAGCACGGGATTATGACTTTGCCTTCGGACACTGAGTTGGGGATTGACATTAAAAGATACTTACATTTTGATGATTATGTTTTGGATCTGGACTTAACACCTAATAGGGGAGATTGTTTATCTGTTGTGGGTGTGGCAAGGGAAGTGGCTGCACTTTTAGGTAAGAAGATAAAAACACCTGAAATTGTTTTAGAAGAAGATAACAGTGCTGATATAAATGACTTTATAGATGTTGACATACAATCAAAAGATTTGTGCTATCGCTATGCCTGCAGACTTATAAAAGGCGTTAAGATAGGGAAGTCTCCAATGTGGATGCAACAGCGTCTCATAGCAGCGGGTATTCGCCCGATAAACAACGTAGTGGATGTTACAAACTACGTTATGTTGGAGCTTGGACAGCCGCTTCATGCATTTGATTATAAAAAGCTTTCTGGAAGCAAGATAATTGTGCGGAATGCGTGTGATGATGAGAAAATTGTAACGCTGGATGGTGTTGAAAGATCTTTGACAGAAGATATGCTTTTGATATGCGATGCTAAATCGCCAGTTGCTGTAGCTGGTGTGATGGGTGGGCTTCACAGCGAGGTCAGCGATGAAACTGTAGATATATTGATTGAGTCAGCTTGCTTTAATGCTATCAATATACGCCGCACTTCAAAAAAGTTGAATTTGCGTTCTGAATCATCGATTAGGTTTGAAAAGGGTGTGGATGTGACTGGTTGTGCAAAAGCAGCTGACAGAGCAGCTGAATTGATACAAAAACTAGCTGGCGGCAGTTTGGCAAAAGGTATTGTTGACAGGTATGTAAAGAAGTATGAGGAAAAAGTTTTGGTTTTAAGACCGAGCAGAGTTGAACATATATTGGGTGTGTCGATAGAAAAGCAAGATATGAAAGGTATATTGAGTTCTTTGGAGTTTAAAGTTGAAGATGAGGATGGAAATTTAAAAGTCACAGTGCCTTCTTTTAGACACGATGTAACTATGGAAATAGACCTCATTGAAGAGATAGCTAGGGCATATAGCTATGATAAAATACCTGAAACTCTGATATACGGCATTACTACGCATGGAAGCTTAAATCAAAAGCAGAAGTTGATTTCTGAAATCAAGAATATATTGGTAGGCTGCGGGCTTACAGAAGTCATTACATATGGGTTTATAGATCCCAACACATTTGACAAGATGAATATACCCAGTGACAGCAAGCTTAGGGATGTTTTAAAGCTTCAGAATCCTTTGAGTGAAGAGCAGTCCGTGATGAGAACAGTGTTAGTGCCAAACTTGTTGGAAGTAGCACAGCGAAATCACAACCGCAGTGTGCATGACGTCGCTATTTTTGAGATAGGGCGCGTTTTTTACAAAACAGATGATGTCCTCCCTGATGAGCGCACTGTGCTTGCCGTAGTGCTTTCAGGAAGAGTTGAAAAAACATGGAATGAGCCATTGTACGAGTATGATTTTTATCACTTAAAGGGCATAATTGAGGTTTTATTTGAAAAGATTGGGCTTAAAGATTTATACTTTGAAAAGCATAGTGATCCAAGCTTTCATCCAGGACGCACTTGTTCGTTGAACTTGCGCGGCAAAATGGTGGGAGTGCTTGGAGAGTTGCATCCTGATGTTTTGGAAAATTATAAGCTTCCATACCGCGCAGTAGCATGTAAGATAGACTTATCGAGCTTGTTTGACATGAAGATAAAGACACCTAAGTATAAAAAACTGCCTAAGTTTCCGCCTGTTGAGCGCGATTTGGCAGTTGTAGTTGAGAAGGGTGTTGCATCACAGGAGCTTATAAATTCTGTGAGAAAAGCAGGAGGTAGGATTTTAAAATCTGCTTATGTTTTTGATGTGTATTCTGGAGAGCAAGTGCCAGATGGCTATAAGAGCATAGCGTTTAAACTCATCTTTCAAGCAGATGACCGCACTCTGACTGATAAAGAGATTTCAAAGAAAGTGGATCAAATACTGAATGCGTTAGAAAAAGGGTTTAAAGCTAAGTTGCGCGGTTGATGAGTTTTATGCAGGAAATATAGCTTTTTGATTTATCCAAAGGGGGTTGTGGCTTTTGAGCGATAAGGAAAACAGGGTGAAGATAGAGATATACGGGCAACCTTATATATTAAAAGGCAGCGAATCGCCTGAATATATGAAAGAACTGTCAAAATATGTAGATGAAAAAATAAGGCAGGTGCAGAGCCGCAACCCGAAGCTTTCGTTGGACAAGGCTGCTGTGTTAGCAGCTATAAACATAGCAGATGAGTTAAAAAAACTCAAAGCAGATTATGAAGAGTTAGTTAGAATAATAGAAAACAGGTAATGTTTTGTTTTTTGTAATAGTTTATATTGCTTTTAAGGGAGGTGTGCCTGCTGCTAAAAGTTAGCAGCAGGAAGGTGTGTGCTGGCTATTATAAACAGCATAGCCTTACAGGGTTTAGAAGGAATTATCGTTAAAGTAGAAGTTGATGTTTCTAGTGGTATGCCTGCTTTTGACTTAGTGGGGCTTCCAGATACTGCTGTGAGAGAGTCGCGTGAGCGAGTGAGAACAGCTATTAAAAATTCTGGGTTTGAGTTTCCAGTAAAGCGAATTACAGTAAACTTAGCACCTGCGGATATACGCAAAGAGGGCCCTGTATATGACTTGCCTATTGCGATAGGCATACTTTTAGCATCAGGACAACTTTGTGTTAATGATAATTTAAGTCATGTTTTTATGGGAGAGCTTTCGCTTGATGGGAGTATAAAGCAAATAAGAGGAATTTTGCCAGCTGCGCTGGCGGCGAAAAAATATAAATATGTTTCCATGGTAGTGCCAGATGCAAACGCAGCTGAAGCAGCTATTGTGCAGGATATCGATGTGTATCCAGCAGGTAATTTGCGCGAACTCGTGGAATTGTTGAACAAAGGCGAATTGAAAAAATATACTGTCGATATGGAAAATTTATTGACTTTAGAAGAAAAAAATTTTCCTGACTTTGCGGATGTAAAAGGGCAGGCAGTTGCAAAGCGTGCGCTTGAAATAGCTGCAGCAGGTGGACACAATGTGTTTATGCTTGGCAGCCCGGGGTCAGGCAAAACTATGCTGGCGCGGTGTTTGCCGGGAATACTGCCGAATCTCACTTTTGATGAAGCGGTTGAGGTGACGCAGATTTACAGCTTGGCTGGGCTTATAAAGCCAAACCAGTCTTTGATAACTTCAAAGCCGTTTAGAGCGCCTCATCATTCTGCATCTACTGCAAGTATTGTAGGCGGTGGGCGCTTGCCTCGTCCGGGAGAAATAAGTTTAGCACATAACGGAGTGCTGTTTTTAGATGAGATTTTGGAGTTCAAAAGGGAAACGCTAGAAGCACTGAGGCAGCCGCTTGAAGATGGCATAGTCTCAATTACAAGAGTTCAATCGGCTATTACATATCCTGCAAAGGTGATGCTCGTAGCTTCTGCAAACCCGTGTCCCTGTGGTTTTTATTTGGATAAAGAAAAAGAGTGCTCATGTACACCGAATCAAATACAGCGTTACCTAAACCGCTTATCTGGACCGCTTTTGGATAGAATTGACATGTACATTGAAATTTCGCGTGTTGAGTTTGATGAATTAGCAGGTGCGGAAGCTGCTGAGAGTTCAAGTAAAATCAAAGCACGTGTTGAAAATGCACGCAAAATACAGCTGGATCGCTTTTGCAAAGAAGAAAAGGTCAAGTGCAATGATCACATGACTGCACCCCTTGTGAGAAAGTACTGTAAGGCGACTGCACAGGCAAAAGCACTTTTAAAAACAGCGTTTGAACAGTTAAAGCTCTCCGCTAGAAGTCACAGCAAGATATTAAAACTTGCGCGCACTATTGCTGATATGGATGGCAAAGAGGTTATAGATGCAAATCATATGGCAGAAGCTTTGCAGTACAGAAGTATGAGTTTTTTGAGGATGTGATAAGGTACAAAAAAATTTATTTTTTTAAAGCCCAAAATTTTTTATTTCATTTCAGCTAGATGTATTTTACAAAAATTTACATTTATAAGCGGTTAGGAGAGAAAGCTTTTGGAGCTTAAAATTAAGCTGCTAGTTTTTTTCTTTTATGCATCTGTAGGTGTTTTGATTCCTTTTTTGCCAATTGTTTTTAAGTTTCAAGGGATGGATTCGTTTCAGATTGGATTTTTAATGGCAATAGGTCCTTTTGTTTCTATATTGGTTCAGTCGCCGTGGGGAATCTTGAGCGATAAACTCAAAACAGTCAAAAAAATAGTGGTTTTGCAGCTGGCCGTTTCTCTTTTGTTGAGCTTTTTTTTATTTAATATATCGTCGTTTTATTTGTTGGCACTGATCGTTTTTATATTTTGTGTGTTTTTTATTCCACTTTTTGTATTATTGGATTGCTTGATAATGGATGTTGCTGCAAAAAGCAAAAAGAGCTTTGGGGGTTATCGGTTGTGGGGTTCTATAGGCTTTGCTGCTGCAGCGCTCTTTACAGGGAAGATAACTGTATTTATAGGGATTGAGAATGTTGAACATTTATACCAGCTGCTTACCTTGATTTCTTTGATATTAGCGTTTTTAGTTGTTGATGTTGTCCCGACTAAAAAGCGTCCAAAGTTTGCGGAGTTTAAAAAGCTGGCATTTCAAAAGGAATTGATTATTGTTTTGTTGTTGATTACTTTTGTTAGCAGCACCAACAAAGCAAATGATACGTTTATAGGTATGTTTATTCAGAGCTTGGGAGGAAATGAAAGTGATATAGGATGGGCGTGGATGATAGGTCCAATAAGTGAAGTGCTTGTTTTTGCGCTATCAGTCTCGATGTTAAAGAGATCCAATGAGATAAAGCTTTTGACGATAGCAGCAGCTGTATTTGCTATAAGATGGTTTTTGTTTGCTATAGCAAAAAGTCCTGATTTAGTTATATTTATACAGGTTTTACATGGATTATCATTTGGCCTTTTGTATATTGCAGCGGTTTCGTACATATATAGGATTAGCCCTGCTGAGCTCAAAGGAAGTGGCATGGGGCTTATGGTGACTTTTTTTGGGGGGATAGCAGGAATAATGGGTTCGCTTGTAGGTGGAGCGATAATAGATGCTTTGGGGTTGCATACAATGTACTATATATTTGCTGCTGTTTGTTTATTTGTTGCTGTTGTGCTCATGGTTTTGATAAAAACACGGGTAATTTAATTTTTTAAATTTTAGAAACGAATTTGTTATCTTTTATATAAAATCTCAAAGGCAGTTCTGCTCCTTTTTTTATGCCAATTCTAGTGGTTGTAACGATGTTTACGCTGTGGTGCTTTGGGTATATGCACAGTGGTGGAAGCGTTAGGTCTGTACCGTTGTGTGCTTTTGAAATTCCCATTGCCTGTACTAACTTTGCTGGCCCGGAACATAAATTAGTCAGCTTTTGTTTGTTTCGCTGTTTTTGCATAAAAGATATGCCACATACGGGTTCAAGCGCTCTTATCAACACTGCTTCTCCTATGCCACAAGAATTGGTAACTGCATTGAAACAGTAATACATGCCGTATATGAAATACACATAAGCATGCCCGGGAGGACCGAACATAACTCTATTTCGTGTAGTCATGCCACGACTTGCATGACAAGCAGGGTCATTTTGCAAATAAGCTTCTGTTTCAACTATCATCCCGGCTACTATACCATACTCAGTATAGTGTACGATATAACAGCCCAACAGGTCTTTTGCTACTTCTACTGTATTGCGTTCATAGAAGTCACGCGGTAGCGGCTTTGTGTTGGCGATTTTATCAGCACAATTCATATCAGCTAAAATGCCTTAGCAATTGTTTAACATCCAGAGTATTTATCACATCATCAGGTGTGAGCCATGCTCGCCTTGCTACCGCTGTGCCGTAGATGATATCGTTTAGCTCACTGGATTCGTGTGCATCGGTGTTTATAGCTATTTTTACCCCTGCTTCCTTTGCTTTTTTAGCATTTTCGGTGTTCAAGTCCAAGCGCTTGTGTGAGGAGTTTATTTCAATAGCAGTATTGTATTTTGCAGCTGCTTCAAATATCCTACTTAGGTCCAATTCATATCCTGCTCTTTCTTCCAAAACTCGCCCGGTAACATGTCCTATTATATCAACATGTTCATTTTTTATAGCTGATATTATACGTTCAGTCATAGTATCTTTATCTTGGTTAAAATATGAGTGCACAGAAGCCACCACTACATCCAAATCTGCTAACACTTCATCAGGATAAGCGAGACTTCCATCAGGCAATATGTCGCATTCGATACCTGTCAATATGGTGAATTCTTTTTCGCGTTCTTGTAATTTTTTTATTTCTTCAAGTTGTGAGTAAATCCGTTTTGTGTCCAAGCCGTGAGCTGCGTTTAGAGGGTAAGAATGGTCTGTTATAGCTATGTAGCTGTAACCGCGTGATTTTGCAGCATTTACCATGTCTTCAATTGTATCAGCAGCATCACTCCACAAGGTGTGGGTATGCAGATCGCCTTTTATATCATCTACTTCTACCAAATCAGGGATTTTATTTTCAAGAGCAGCTTCAATTTCGCCTTTGCCTTCTCTTAGCTCCGGTGGTATGTACTGCATGCAAAGCGCTGTATAAATATCTTTTTCTGACTCAATCTTCATTTTATTGCCGTTGGGATAGATGATGCTTGGATTGCTAAGCGATATACCCTTTGATTCAGCTATTTTTTTTAGTTGTTCATAATGACTTTTACTGCCTGTATTGCGGTGCAAAAGAGGGATAAAGTTGTCAGCAGTTGTTATGGACAAATCAACTTCTATATTCCACCAGTTTTTTATGTGCACTCTGTTTTGTGAATACTCAAGCACTTCGACAGTTCTTGGATGTTTTATCAATGATTCTTTTAACAGTTCAGGATTTGTAGTTGACGCTACTATGTCTATGTCAGACACGGTTTCTTTCCACCTTCTAAGGCTGCCGCCTAATTCTACAGATGAAACTCCAGGAATTGTAGATAGGTATTCCACTAATTTTTTTCCTAATTCCCGTGCAGTGCCTATGGAGATGAGTTTATTTTCGCCTTTTAGCATCTTAATATGGCGCAGTATGTCAGATTCAAATTTTGCGCTCATCCCGGGCAGCTTGCGTATTAAATTTTTTCTAGCAGCTTCTTCGAGCTGTTCTAAAGACGAAATATTTAGCTCTTCAAATAAAATGCGAGCTCTTTTAGCGCCGATACCGGGTATCAAGCGCATTTCAAGCACGCCTTTAGGTATTTCTTCCAAGAGCTTTTTGTAAGCCTCACAGCTTCCTGTTTTGAGGATTTCCTTTATTTTGCTGCTTATAGCTTTGCCAATGCCGGGAATTTTTTCTAGAGCGTTATTTTTAACTAGTTCTGCCAATGGCTTATCCAACTTTGAAATTGTTTTGGCAGCGTTACGATATGCTCTTATTTTAAAGAAATTTTCGCCTTTTATTTCCAATAAATCAGCCATTTCTTGAAATAGCCATGAAACTTCTAGATTTGACATGAGTGCATTGCTCATGATTTTTAAAGTCACCTCGCTTTCTTTGGTAGCGATAAATTTTATATAGGCTTTTTCGATTATAAATTTTAACCACTATATTAATCCTTTAAAGTTTTGTTGCCTTAATGCTTCATAGAGCACCAGCGCTACAGCGTTGGATAAATTGAGAGAGCGCACAGTTGGCAGCATAGGTATTTTAATCCACTTATCTCGATATGACTGCAAAATTTCTTTGTCAAGCCCTGCAGTTTCTTTGCCGAAAATTAGAAAGTCATCAGACTTGTATTCAACTTCATGATAATACTGCGTGCTGCCTGTTTCCACAAACCAAAGCCTCTTGTGCCCATGCACTTTTAAAAACTCTGCAAAATTTTCGTAGTAGTGCAGGTCAAGCTTATCCCAATAGTCAAGTCCTGCTCTTTTTAGATATTTATCATCTGTGGAAAATCCAAGCGGCTTTACCAAATGCAGGCTTGTACCAGTTACAGCACATGTCCTTGCGACGTTGCCTGTATTTTGAGGTATTTGGGGTTCTACTAAAACTACGTGCATAAACTTGATACGCTCCATTGAAGTAATATCGGTTTTAGTAATATAAATTTTAATTACAAAAAATTCATGACAAACCTGATTTTGCGCACAAACTTTCTACTACACAAGCGCTGCATTTTGGAGAGCGCGCAGTGCATATTTCTCTGCCATGCTGAATAAAAAGCAAATGTGCATCTTTCCACAGCTCTTTTGGTATGCAGCGCATGAGCTCTTCTTCTGTTTTAAGCGGATTTTTGCCGCTTGCAATTCCTAAGCGCTTTGACACTCTGTGCACATGAGTATCTACTGGCAATACAGGCTTGTTAAATCCAATTGCAAGGATTACTCCTGCTGTTTTTCGCCCTACACCTGGCAGTTCCTCAAGCAGCTTTCTATCTCTTGGGACGTTGCCGCCAAATTTTTCAATTAAAATGCGGCATGTATTTATAATGGCTTTGCTTTTGTTGTTGTGCAACCCACAGCCTTTTATTTCTGATGCCAGTTTTTCATAAGTTAGCTTTGCAAAATCTTCAGGTGTTTTGTATTTTTTAAACAATCTCTTTGTTATTATATTTACTTGCTTATCAGTGCTCTGAGCACTTAATATAACAGCTATTAATAACTCAAATGTGTTTTTGAACTCAAGAGCGCATTTTACATTTGTATAAGCAGTCTGTAGTAATTCAATTATCTTTTGGCAGCGTTTCTTTATAACCATATTTCACTTCTTATCTCTCACGTCTCATTTCTTAAATAACTTTCTGCTTTTTTGCTTTTTACATTTCACACATAGCTTTTACCTTATTGATTTCTTTATCTCTATTTTTTTCATCTTTTCAAATAATTCATCGCTTTTCAAAATAACTATTGTCCTTTTTATCTCTTAACCTTTTAACCTCTAATTTACAACAACCTTGCATGTTCTATTTTTATGCAGCGGTCCATTATTATAGTGATGTTGTTGTCTTGAGCAATTTTTGCAGCATCATCATTTTTGATTCCAAGCTGTAGCCATATTGCCTTAGGTTTTTTTGAAATAGAATCTTCTACCACTGGTGGAGTATCGATGCTGCGCCTGAACACATTTACAATATCAACGTTTATTTCATCTGGTATATCGCTTACTTTTTTGTATGCTTTTTCACCTAATACAGAATCGAGCTTGGGATTTACTGGGATAATCCTGTATCCTCTTTCTTGTAAATATTTAGCTACTTTGTGACTGTCGCGCTCAGGCTTGTCGGACAAACCTACAACAGCTATGACGCGTGCTTGTTTTAATAATTCTTTAATTTCTTCGTCCGTGGGATTCTGGAACATAGAATCTACCCCTGCCTTTTAAAAGATAAGTTTAACACTTTAATTTATATTATTCAAAAAAAATCAAATTCCTGCAAATTGTTGTTTGGTCTCAAAAAAAATGGTATAAATAAACGCTATGCATGCTGGAAATAATTATAAAATTAATAATTTTAATTTTTGCAGTTTAAATTAAAGTTATAGGGAGGAAAGAATATGGAAATAACATAGATGAAGTTTTTTTGAGTAAGCTGGAAAGTACTAATAACATTTTTCCGAATATAGATTATAGAGTATTTTGCACGCAGAATATTTAAAAATTTATAGTTTTTTTGCAGGAAAAAAATGAATTTTGTGGAATTTAACTAAATGTAAATTTTAAAAAGATTTTAATGATGGTTTTTGAAAGCTAATATGTTATGGTTGGTGTTGCATACATATGAGAGTTTTAAAGGTTGTGAAAAAGTTTAAAAATATTTTGTTGATTTCAATGTTGGTTTTGAGCGTAGCTTTGTTATCTGGGTGTGTTGATAAAGTAAGAGATGCAGTAGCAAGCTATGTAAGACCTGGTATAGATTTAAATATCGATGTTAAGCTGATACCTGATGTGAATATGGGCAAAGGCAGTATGAACAGAATTGCTCTGCCTAATGGCACACATGCTGATAACTTGACTATTGATAGCGGAGATCATGTTTATGATGTAAGCATATCAAGTGTAGAATACTTCTATAAAATTGATATGACGGGAAGTTCTGATATTGAAAAGACTAATGTGAGGATCAACGGAGAAGTGGTAGATGTTAGACTTAAAGATGGCAGAGAAAAAGAGGAGTGGGTATTTGAGAAAGAGACCATTCTTAGTGCTGAGCTGCCTGCAGAGAATTATAAGCTTGTAATATCTGGTCAGTTAGAAAGAGATATTGAAATTATTATAAACGATGTGGCTGTTGACAAGGATGAAAATGGACATTTTACCAAAGAATTTTTAAATGGCGCTGGTGTAAGCTATATAAATATTGAAGTAAAAGACGCTAGAAACAACAGATCGAGCTTAAAACTAGAGGTGAAATTTAACGATAAAGTACCGAACTTGACAATTGATGAGATAAGCATACCGACGAAGAAATTTGTTGATAAAATTAGAGATGAAGTAAAAACTATAACAGAATTTAACAAACTAAAGCTAAGAGGCTTTACAGGTGAAGAATCTAAATTATTTGTAGGAAATCAAGAGCTTGCAGTAGGAGCAGGAGGCATGTTTGAAACAGAAATAGAACTACAGCCGGGCGAAAATGTGTCAACTTTTCGTTCGGAAAGCAAAAATGGCAATGCTATAGAAGTAAATGTAAACATTAAATATAATGTGACTAAAAGACCAGAGCTCACTGTGAACATTCCACAGAACGAGATGGCAGCTGAAGATATGATAACTAAATTTCACACAATTGAAGTATCAGGTATGACTGATGTGGGGTGCGATGTGTTTATAAATGGCGAGAAAGTAAGAGTAAAGAGAGATGGGAGTTTTTCGCATCAAGTAGAGTTAAAAGCTGGCACAAATATAATAACTGTGCTGTCAGTGGATAAAGACGGCAACAGCACAGAGCTTGTGCGCAGAGTGACATTTACATCGGATGATTTTCCACTTAAGATATTTGCTCCTGAAGAGAGCACTAATGTATCTGTAGAAGTGAGCGGGCTTACAAAACCAGAAACTGTAGTTTTCTTAGAGAACACGAAGACAGAAGTAGAAGAAGACGGCAGCTTTTCAGGCACTTTACAGCTTACAAAGCCAGGAAACAACGTATTTACAATCACTGCAATTGATAAATACGGCAATTCGCAGACAAGGAGCGTTGTTATCAAAGGCATACCGCCGCGGGTGGAAGTTGTAGCTCCAGAAATCACTACTAACCCTGAAGTGACTATTGTAGGAGTGACAGATGCAAACAGCACTGTGGTTATGCTCGTTGGCGGCAAAAGAGTGCCAGTTAACAACAATGACGGTACATTTGAAATATCGGTGGAACTTGAACCAGGTTTAAATGATTTGGTGCTGTTAGCTACTAACTTTTTTGGCACGACGGAAATGCCTGTTCCTATAATATATGATGATTATGCAGCAAAGTGAAGGTTTTATAAAAAAATTTAGCAGGATAAGGCACTGCTTTTCAAAGCATGGATACAGCTTGCATGCTTGGTAGATTACTATGTGTATGATGGAGGGCTTGAGCTGATTGTTGCATAAAGCAGCGAATCACAAAAAAATCCCGCACCTACTTGTTGTGCATTCATCTTTAGTTATGCAAGTAGGTGCGAGGTTGAATTATTATTTATCTTTTTTGCTTTCGCTGTTGTTTTTATCTTCAGCTTTTTTAGTGTCGCATTTTCCACCTTTTTTACTACCGCATCCACATCTACCCATTTGCATCGCCTCCTTACAATATTATAATAAAAAAACAACTTTGAGTTAATTTTATATCTTAGCAATGGTGTTGTCAAATTTTTAATGTTGTCTTTAAACAATAAATTTATATCTGATATAATATTGCTTAAGAATTTAATTATGCTGTAAAAGGATGGAAGCAGCTTCAATGTCCGATAGATTTGTGCACCTGCATTTACATACTGAATACAGCTTGTTGGATGGGGCAGCGCGCATAAAGCGAGCAGTTGCTAAAGCAAAGGAGATGGGAATGCCGGCGCTTGCTATCACTGACCACGGCGCTATGTTTGGGGTGCTTGAATTTTATAAAGAGTGTTTGAGTGCTGGCATAAAACCCATATTGGGTTGTGAGATGTACATAGCGCCGCGGCGCATGGAGGATCGCGTGCCTAAAATAGATGACCAGCATTTTCATTTGGTTTTGTTGGCTGAAAATATTGAAGGTTACAGAAATCTCATGAAACTGGTATCTTTAGGCTATACAAAGGGTTTTTACTACAAGCCGCGTGTTGATAAAGAAACTTTAGCAAAATACTCAAAGGGTTTGATAGCTCTAAGCGCTTGCACTGCTGGAGAAGTTGCTGCCAATATAATTTTAGGTAAACAAGAAGAAGCACTAAGAGCTGCTTTGGAGTATAGAGAAATATTCGGCAAAGACAACTTTTTTTTGGAATTGCAGTATCACGGCATGCCTGAGCAGCGCATTGCAAATAAAGGCATTTTGCGCATAAAGGAAGAGCTGGGCATACCAATTGTGATAACAAATGATGTGCACTATATCGAAAAAGAGGATTCTGAAATTCAGGACATACTCATGTGCATACAGACTGGCAAAACAATAGACGATGAGGATCGAATGAAGTTTCAAACTGACCAGCTGTATTTGAAAAGCGCAAGTGAGATGCTCTTTGCTTTTTCTGGCGTAATAGATGAGGGCATTTGCAGAGAAGCAATGGAAAACACTCTAGCCATTGCAGAGCGCGTTTGTGTAAATCTTGAGCTTAAAAAAACACACTTGCCGAAGTACAACGTATCTTCAGAGCACAAAACATCTGACATTTATCTGGCGGAACTGTGCAGACAAGGTGCTAAGAAGCGGTATGCAGACCCAAAAGGGGAACTGCCGCTTTTAGTTAGAAAGAGGCTTTTGTATGAGCTGAACATAATAAGCAAGATGGGGTTTGCTGATTATTTTTTAATTGTGTGGGATTTTATAAATTATGCAAAGAAAAAGGGGATACCAGTTGGACCGGGACGTGGAAGCGCAGCAGGCAGTATTGTGGCATATTGTTTGGGGATTGTGGAAGTAGATCCATTGAAGTATGGGCTTTTATTTGAAAGATTTTTGAATCCAGAGCGTGTGTCTTTGCCTGACATAGATGTAGATATATGTCAGGAAAGAAGAGATGAGGTAATAGAATACATAATAGAAAAATATGGCTTGGAAAATGTAGCGCAGATAATCACTTTTGGAACGATGGCTGCACGTGCAGCAGTGAGGGATGTTGGGCGTGTGCTCAACTACCCTTATGCATTTGTGGATAAAATTGCAAAGATGATACCTGCAGAACTGAATATAACTATTGAAAGAGCGCTTAAAGAATCTGAAGAGCTAAGTGGGTTTTACAATGCAGATGAGAGAGTGAAGAAACTCATAGATATAGCTTCCTCTCTTGAAGGCATGCCGCGCCACGCTTCTATACATGCAGCAGGGCTGGTGATATCGCAGGAACCTTTAACTCATCATTTGCCGCTCTATCGCACGTCGGATGGAGCTGTTACCACTCAATTTGATATGAATGCTGTTGAAGAACTGGGGCTTTTGAAGATGGATTTGCTTGGCTTGAGAAACCTCACTATAATATCGGAAACTTTGAAGATGATCAAAGATAGAGCGAGCGAAGATGGCATTGAGCCTATTGAGGACATATATGATATACCGCTTGATGATGCGAAGACTTATGAAATGCTGTCAAACGGTGAAAGCATAGGAGTTTTTCAGCTGGAATCGTCAGGAATGAGAGCGCTTATGAAAAAATTGAAGCCAAGTGTTTTTGAAGATGTGGTGGCTCTAGTTGCGCTTTATCGTCCGGGTCCGCTTGGGAGCGGAATGGTAGATGAATTTATAAAAGGAAAGCATGGGCTTAAAGAAATAGACTACTTTCACAAAGATTTAGAGCCGATTTTAAGAGAAACTTATGGTGTGATTTTATACCAAGAGCAGGTCATGAAAATAGCACAGGTTATGGCAGGTTATACTTATACTCAGGCAGACCTATTGAGAAAAGCGATGGGCAAAAAAATCCCAAAGGAAATGAAAAAACACAGAACGTGGTTTGTTTACGGGAACGATGAGAAGCAAAATGCAATTCCCGGTGCGATAAAAAGAGGGTATGATGAAAAACTTGCAAACAAGATATTCGATATGATGGAATATTTTGCAGGTTATGGATTTAACAAGAGCCACTCTGTGACTTATGCGCTGCTTGCTTATCAGACTGCATATTTAAAGAAAAACTATACTGCATATTACATGGCTGCGCTTTTGACATCGGTGAAAGATAATTCAGACAAAGTTGCAGTATACATAGATGAGTGCAAGCGTTTGGGTCTTAAAGTGCTGCCGCCGGATATAAATGAAAGTGAAGAAAATTTTTGTGTGGTTAAGAAAGGCAGCTCTGATTTCAGAATAATGTTTGGCTTAGCGGCAGTAAAAAATATGGGTGTAAATGCTGTAAACCACATAATAGAAGAGAGGAAAAACGGCACTTTTAAAAACTTCACTGATTTTTGCAGAAGAATTGATCCGCGAATTGTGAACAAAAGAGCGCTTGAAAGCTTGATAAAAGCAGGTTGTTTTGACAGCTTGCCTGAATACCAAAAGCATCCAAAAGCTTTGGTGCGCTATCAGTTGATTTCATCGGTTGAAAAAGGCATTGAGCTTGCACAGAGGACAAAGCGGGAGCGCGACAGCGGGCAAATTTCGCTGCTTGACCTTACAGGCGATGTGAAGACGGCTGATGAAATAGTGAATTTTGACTTAAACTCAACATATTCTGCAGCAAAACTCTTAACATTTGAAAAGGAAGCGCTTGGCTTGTACATAAACGCTCACCCGCTTGATGGGTATGAAGAAATTTTTAGAGATGTTGCTGTCAGCATATCTTGTGTTGTAGAGGGTAAAGCGGATATCAATCGTCAAAAGTGGGAGATCGGAGCGAGAAATGAGGAAGACCGAAGTTTGAGCGTAGTGCTGTGCGGCATAATAACTGAGGTCAAAATCACGAGGACTAGGCGCGGGGATAAGATGGCATTTGCACAACTAGAGGACATGACAGGAAAGTGCGAGCTGATTTTATTTCCAGATGTTTACAAAAAATTTTTTAAAGCTTTAAAATCTCAAAATGTTGACGTTAAAACTGCGCCTGTTGTAGTATCAGGAAGCGTTGTTGGAGATGTTGACGCAGGCGATGAAATCAAGCTGAGAGTAGATGATATAAAGCTAGCGGATGAGTTGGAGCGGACGCTTTATGTGCGCTTGCCAAAGAGAGATGAAGCAAAGCTGTTTGAGTTAAGACAGGTATTAAAGAAATATCCCGGTGAACAGAAAGCAGTTGTGTATTACAGCAGTACAAAGGAAAGGGAATTGATAGGAGATTCTGTAAGCGTGCCGGGGTCAATATTGGAAGAGTTGAAAGATCTATTTGGCAAGGAAAATGTAGCGATTAAATGGAAAAACAATCTGTTCAGCATAAACAAGTTTGCTAAAAGCGTTGAAAAAAATAATAGCTCTTTTTTGACACAAACACATAGTGTTTTGTGTTATAATAATTCAGGTTACAATGGCAGTAAAGACAGTAGCGATGTTAATGAAAACGAATATGGGATGTTTCGTTCGCTTTTGGATTTTTGATTTTAAATTTAAGGGGGTATAAATTCAAATGGCTGATGTGTTTGTGCCTAATGGTGAATATATAGCGGTAAAAGCATTGGAAGATGGAGTTATGATAAGCGGACTCACACGCGGCAAAGATACCAAATTTCATCATACTGAGAGGTTGGATAAAGGAGAAGTGATGATTGCTCAATTTACTGAACATACTTCTGCCATAAAAATAAGAGGTCGTGCAGAAATATTGACAAAACATGGCATAATACAGGCAGGAATAAGTTCTTTGTAAATT
>JAJOKN010000085.1:0-2137 GCA_021129815.1 Desulfotomaculum sp.
CAGGAGGTACTTATTTTTTCAAACAGCATTTTTATTCATTACAGGAATGCTCCTTAAATAACTACTTTGTATTTTAAATTCAATCTTGTTAGTTCTATTCGGCATATTTTTTATTTTCTTTAGCAAAAAAAATATAAAAATTTTACTTTTTGTCATGTTATACAGAGGCTATTTTCTGAAAAGTATGTTTAGCAAGATAGTCAATATGATGCTTATGAGAATCATAGTAGCTATTGGGAAGAAAAAAGTGAAGCTGCCTTTTTGTATGTAAATATCACCAGGCAGTTTACCGAAGTTGAAGAGCTTTCCAGTAAGCATCATTGCTCCACCAACAATCACCATCAATATCCCTATGCTAAAAATAATTTTGCCTATTGATTGAAATGGATCCATCTAAAAATCACCCCTTATTGCTTTTTAGGCATATACCTATCTCTCTCACTGTATATGCAGCCACAATACTGCTGCAAGTAGTGCCCAGTTGCTTTAGCTTTTTTATACGCTTCTTTAAACCCGCTCCTAAAGTCTACATAGTAAAATTCAACTCCGTACTTGCTAGCTGCAATCTCTCCTGCTTTTTTTATCAGCTCATGCTTTTGAAATGGGCTCACAAGCAGCGTGGTAGTAAAAGCATCAAACTTGCCTCTTTTTGCTATGCTCGCCGTATGAAAAAGCCTCATTGTGTAGCAGTACCAGCAGCGCTTTGATTCCCTATGCACAATGTTTTGCAAAAAAGCTTCCAAATCATAATTTTCATCTATAATAACCTTCATTTTTTCACTTTCAGCAAACTTTTGAAAATTTTGCTTTCGTTTCTGCCATTCAGTAAAAGGGTGTATATTGGGATTGTAAAAGTACCCCATTATTATATCAAAGTTTTCACTTCGCAAGTACTCAAGCGGATAAATAGCACAAGGACCGCAGCAAGCATGCATTAAAATTTTTCTTATTCCCATAACTTTTGCTGTTTTACACCTCTTTTGTAACTTTTTATACCAAGATATTCATAAGCCAATTCGGTAACAATACGTCCGCGCGGTGTCCTATCTATAAGCCCTTGCTGCAGTAAATACGGCTCTATAACATCTTCTATGGTATCAGTTTCTTCCCCAATGACGTGACTCAAAGTATCAAGTCCTACTGGTCCGCCATCGAATTTTTCAATTATAGCTTTTAACAATCTATGATCTGAGCTATCCAACCCATACTTATCCACTTCTAAAAAATCAAGCGCTTTTTGTGCTGTTTCTTTATCGATTAGATTTTTGCCATCTACCTGTGCAAAATCACGCACTCTTTTCAAAAGCCTGTTTGCTATTCTGGGTGTTCCACGAGAACGCTTTGCAATTTCAATCGCAGCTTCTTTTTCTATTCCAATATTTAGCACCGTTGCAGAACGGCCGATTATAGCTGAAAGCTCATCTGTAGAATAAAACTCCAGCCTGCTCATCACTCCAAATCTATCTCTGAGCGGTGAGGTGAGAAGCCCAGCACGTGTAGTTGCACCTATAATTGTAAAAGGCGGCAAATCTATGCGAATGGAACGCGCACCTGGTCCCTTGCCAATAACTATGTTTATTACAAAATCTTCCATAGCAGGGTAGAGTACTTCTTCTACTGCGCGGCTCAAACGGTGAATTTCATCTATAAACAATATATCGCCTGATTCCAAACTCGTAAGTATAGCTGCTAAATCTCCCGGACGTTCAATTGCTGGTCCCGAAGTAATCCTCATATTTACTCCCATCTCATTGGCTATGATACCAGCCAGTGTGGTTTTCCCTAAACCCGGTGGTCCAAATAACAGCACATGATCCAAAGGCTCTTTTCTTTCAAGCGCTGCCTGTATAAACACGCTTATAGTCTTTTTTACCTTCTCCTGACCAATATATTCTGACAATCTTTTAGGGCGTATGCTATAATTATTGTGGTCTTTTAAATGTATGTTATCCATCTCTACATCATATTTTTTCTGTGAAGCACAAACTAACCTATCATCAACATTGCTTTTAGCTATCATAATGCCTCAAACCGCCTCTAATCTTTTTTATTAAAATGATAACATATATTTGTTAAAAAAACAGTAATAAAAAAAGATAAGGTTTTGTTTATTTCTGCTGCAATATAAAGGAAGGTA
>JAJOKN010000085.1:2237-22843 GCA_021129815.1 Desulfotomaculum sp.
AGTAATAAAAAAAGATAAGGTTTTGTTTATTTCTGCTGCAATATAAAGGAAGGTAGAAAAGAAAAAGCTATAGAAATAGCCAACAATATGTTGAAACTAAATTTGGATATTGAAATAATAAAACAAGCAACAAGTTTATCTGAAGAAGAAATTAAAAAACTCATCTGATAATTGCTTGAAAAGTTATAAAAATCATAAAAGCTTTTATGTAAGTCTTCATTGATCAAAAAAATGGCACCTTACTTACTATCATCCAAAAACAAAAAAAGGCTTATTATAAATTATCCTCACATGTGCTTTAAAAGTATCTTTAAGCCTATCATTACAAACATAATTCCACCTGCTATTTCAATCTTATCGCTAGGTACCCGCGATCCAAACTTATTGCCCAAAAAAACTGCTGCAAAGCATATACAAAACGTTGTAAGTCCTATAATTATTACAGGAACAAGCACAGCAACTTCTAAAACAGCGAAACTCACACCCACAGCTAGCGCATCTATGCTGGCAGCAATGGCTAGCACAAACAACACTTTTGTATCGAGCAGATTTCTTTCTACCCTATGCTCTTCTTCTTTTAGCACTTCATATAGCATCTTACAGCCGATAAAACTCAAAATTAAAAACGCTACCCAGTGAGATACAGTATGCGTAAAGTCAGTAAAATTAATGCTCAGCTTCCAACCAACAAGCGGCATGAAAAACTGGAACATGCCAAAAAACATTGCTATTTTAAAAGCATTGGCTGTTTTCAAATTTTTAATACTAAAACCACTTACAACAGATACAGCAAAAGCGTCCATCGCCAAGCCAACTGCTATAACGCTTATTGTTAACAAATCCACAATTATTACCTACTTTCAAAGCATTAGCTCATAGAAATTCTTAATTAATTTATTTTTAACTCTGATACTTTTAATAACTTTATTACATGTAAACCAGCTAAAACTAATAAACACTTTTGTAATCTTTTAAAGTTTTTTCTAATCTTACCTTAAACAAATTTAAACCAAAACTTCTCACAATCTTAAAATCAACTTATATGAAAATCTTACTCACTTTCTCCAATCATAATAGCATTGCAGTAATACTTCAACTTCGACGCCTAAATCAATAATATGCATTTGTCCATCCTTAAATTATACCTCTCTCGCTTCTTCAACTTTTTCATTTACCAAAAACTTGCCATAAAGCCCCTGCACTTAGGCATAGGGAGTTTGTCAAAGCCTTTTAACCTCTTAACCTTTTAATCTTTTTACCTTGATTTTACATATCAAGCTAAATACTTTAGCGCCTTTTTTATCAGCTCCGCTGTATCGTTTAACTCTTCGGCTTCAATTGCTTTATAAACTGCCTCTTTAGCTTCCTTATTGCTATATCCCAACACTTTCAAACCTTCAATAGCTTCACCAGCCGCTGAGTTTTCAATATAATGTTCGCTTAGCTTTTTGCCCGCAACTTTTTTATCAATTGTTTTTAGCTTATCTTTTAGCTCTAAAATGATCCTATCTGCTGTTTTCCTGCCTATGCCAGGGACCTTTGACAGATCAGCAGTATCTTTATTTACAATAATGCTGCTGATTTCGTCAGGATCATATGTTGAGATGACAGATAAAGCATTTTTAGGTCCTATGCCAGATACCCCTAACATCTTTGTAAATAAAAAAAGTTCCTCTTTTGATAAAAAACCGTACAGTTGCACGTTATCATCTCTCAATACCAAGTAGGTATAAATAAATATCTCTTCACCAATTTCAGGCAGTTTTGCAGTTACAGATGTCGGTACCAACAAGCTATACCCAACACCATTTACGTCTAACGTCAAAGTTTGACCTTCAACAAACGCTAGCTTTCCCCTCAAAAAAGCAATCATAAAAACACCTTCTCATTAAACCCATTGTGATAAGCGTGACATATAGCCAGTGCCAGAGCATCTGCTGCATCATCAGGTTTAGGAATAAAATTTAAATTCAACAAAGTCTTAACCATATACTGCACTTGTTTTTTATCTGCTCCTCCATAGCCTGTTATTGCCATTTTCACTTGAAGCGGCTTGTATTCAAAAACCTTTAAGCCTGCATTAGCTCCTGCCAAAAGCGCCACACCCCTTGCCTGTCCTACAGGAAGTGCAGTCTTTGAATTCCTGCTAAAAAAAACCTCTTCTACCACATACTGGTCTGGATTATAGCGATTTATAATTTGCATAAGATCATCATATATCGCCTGCAAACGATAGCACATGGGCTCTTTAAAATTCGTACGGATAGTTCCACATTCTACCAAGCTAAATGTATTATTAACACAGCTTACAATGCCATAACCTGTAATAGCTGTGCCGGGGTCAACACCCATAATAATCATAAAACTCCCCCACTAGTTAGTTATAATTAATTAAGTAATTTTATAATAACAATTTTTACAGCATTTATAAAGTTATAAGGTTTTAAGATATTATCAATTTTTTATGAAAATACTTTTTGAATTATAAATTTTATAGCTCATCTAAATTCTTTGATCTTGTGATTAAAGGTGGAATTATAGTTACTGCTGCAGATGTTTTCTCAGGAGACATAGCTATCAAAAAAGATAAGATTGTAGCTATTGGAACGAATTTAGCAGACTATGCTGCTAAAGTTATAGATGCTGAAAACAAGTACATCCTACCAGGAGGAGTAGATATTCATACACATCTAGATATGCCATTTTGAGGTACAGTATCCAGCGATGATTTTGCAACTGGCACTATAGCTGCTGCATGCGGAGGAATAACAATAATAGTCGATTTTGCTATCCAAATTTATTGTTATCTTATGATAACTACGAAAAGCCCGATTTTGAAGGAGCTAAATATGTAATGTCTCCTCTTTTTATGTTCTCATTTGGAATATTAGCAGCCCGTGCTCTTTCTATAGCTGTTTTTAAACGAGGATTTGCCGCAGGGTCACCCCCACCCAATTTAGCAGCTAAAATTATATCTTTAGAAAGCTTGGTAAATATTTTGCCTTTTTTGGCATCTACTCTAGCTTTTTTGTGTTTAATATTTGCCCATTTTGAATGCCCAGCCACGAATACACCTCTCCCCTTCTTGCTTAAAAAATACGCGGTACAGAAGGCATACACCGCTTATGTTCACTTCTACATCTCATTTCCTCAATTCTGCGCATTACTTTTTTATCTACATCGCCTGTAAGAATATATCTATCAATCTCCTCATATGTAATGCCCATTTCTTCCTCGTCATCATGTCCTGGCCATAAGGAAGCAGATGGTTTTTTATCAATAATTGCTTTAGGCACCCCTAAATACCTAGCCAGCTCAAACACTTCACTCTTTAACAAATTAGCAATAGGCTGTATATCGCAGCCGCCATCCCCATATTTAGTATAAAATCCTACTATTATTTCACTCAAATTACCCGTACCCACAACCAGACCTTTGTATTTAGAAGCATAAAAATATAGAGTTATCATTCTAAGCCTTGGTTTTATGTTAGCAAAAGCTAAATTAGTAACATTGTCTTCATAACGCTCATCTGTCAACTTAGATGCGAATAAATCAAACACTTCATCCAGTACAACTTCTTTTACAGGAATATCAAATTTTTCTGCTACCATTCTTGCATATTCAGCATCTTTTGGATCACTGTGACACGGCATAATTACACCATATGTATTGTCAGGGCATGCTTTTTTGCACAACGCTGCAACAACAGAAGAATCTACTCCACCGCTTAAACCAATTATAAAACACTTCGCTTCAGATTCATCTAGTTTTTCCTTAAGCCACTTTACTAGCTTGTCTGCAACTTCTCCTATTGACAAGTTATACACCTCCACACAAATAAAAAACAAAAAATTAAAATAAATAGTTTGCAGTGAATATATTACCATAACTTATTTTATTTTAGCAAACCCAATATTTCCATTTCTACAGCCGATCAATTTCTAATATACCTCCTGGAATACCCAACCATGTTTTTGGCACCTCTCCAACAATAATGCTTTCTGTAATAGCTACTACTGTTGGCACAACTTATATCGGAATCATAAAATGGTATAGCCACTTTGACTTTAGTCTTTATATTCAATACAATTTGATCTCTTACTTGATTAATGCCAACGGAATTAAAACTGTCGGATATTAACACACTAACACATCCTATCGGAAACAAACTTACATTAAAAATATCTTAGGCATTTTGAAATTCGATTTTAACTTCATTTTATACCACCTCTTAAATCCAAGTATTAAATAAATAATATTGTGCATAAAAAAAATATGACTTGATGTTTGGAATTATATTCCATAACACCAGCCATATTTATTAAAACCAAACTTAAAAAATCAACTTTTCTCTTCTGGAATATATATTTTGCAAAATACCAACAGCAATTAAATTAGTCAACATTGAACTCCCCCCATAGCTAAAAAACGGCAAAGGCAATCCTGTAACAGGCATAATGCCAATTGTCATTCCTATATTTACCAAAACATGAAATGTTAACATAGAAACAATACCTATAGCTAACAAAGTACCAAAAGTATCCTTTGATAAATAAGCAATGCGAATCCCACGATATATTATTATAAAAAACAACAAAAGCAATACTATTGACCCAATAAATCCAAACTCTTCACCCACCACTGAAAAAATAAAATCTGTATGCTGTTCTGGCAAAAAATTCAGTTGATTCTGTGTTCCATTAAATAATCCTTTTCCTGCAATGCCACCTGATCCAATAGCTATCTGCGACTGAATAATGTGATAGCCATCACCTAAAGGATCCCGATAAGGATCAATAAAAATAGTAAGCCTGTCTATTTGATAGTCGTGAAGAGGTATCCAAATTTTATCTGGGTATTTAAAATACGCGTACAACCATCCCCCACCAATTAACATGCTTCCTCCAATCAACCCAGCAAGCAACTTAGGATTCGCACCAGCCATAAACAACATCCCCAGCATTATTGCTAAAAAAACTAAAGACGTCCCTAAATCTGGTTGGATCAATATCAGCAATATAGGTAATCCCACAAAAACAAAAGCAGGCATTAAATCAATTAATCTATTAAGCCGTCTTTCCCGATGTGTTAAAAAACTAGCAAAAGTTACAATTATTATTATTTTGGCAAATTCAGATGGCTGGAATACAAATGGACCTAGAGAAATCCAACGCTGCGCTCCAGAAACCGTTGTTCCAACAACCAACACTGCTGCCAACATCAATAAGTTAATGACATACAATATCTTCCAATACTTACGCCAGCTTTCATAAGATGTAAAAAAAATAATTGCAAACATAAATCCAAATCCAATTAACACCCATACTACTTGCTTTATAACAAATTTCAACGCAGCCCAGTTAATACCAGCACCTTCTCTTTCAATGTTAACAGGTATAGCAGCATAAGTAGCACTGGCAATAGTTACCAATCCAAAAGAAATTACAACAAGTACTGTTAATAGAAGCACGTAATCCATTCTGTTCAGAATCTTACCAAATGTCATTTATACCTCCAGGTAAACAGTTAAAAATTTTATAGATGTTAATTTATTATAAACTCTTACTCTGTGATATATGTTTCACCTTTTTAACAGGAATATTAGCTACAAGCGCTACTTGAGATTCACTTTTATCCAAGCTTACTTCTGAAGCAACCTCATCTATCTCCATGTATTTAGATATTACCTTTATCAAATCTGCTTTCAATGCATGGAGCAACTCTGGCGATGCACTAGCTCGGTCATGCACTAATACTAAACGCAAACGCTCCTTGGCTACATCCTTACTATTACTACTATCTCTTCCAAATATACGATTCAAAAAATCTAACAACATATATCGCTCCTTTACTTCAAACCAATAATTCTACGAAGTGCGTTCAAAAAACCGCCTTCTGACTCTAAATTCAAAAAGGGTACCTTCTCGCCTTTAATTCGCCTTGATATATTTCTATAAGCCTTGCCAGAAAGAGACTTTTCATTCAAGACCACTGGTTCGCCTTTATTAGTACTGATAACAACTTCATCATCATCTGGAACTACTCCCAGCAAATCAATCGCCAATATTTCCAATATGTCATCTATGCTCATCATATCTCCTGCTTTTACCATGTTAATCCTCAGTCTGTTTATAATGAGTTCAGGAGAACTCAAGCCTGATGATTCAAGTAACCCAATTATACGATCAGCATCTCTTACTGCTGAAACCTCTGGGGTAGTAACAACAATAGCTCTCTCAGCACCTGCAATAGCATTTTTAAACCCCCGCTCTATTCCAGCAGGACAATCAATTATCACATACTCATATTCTTTTTTTAATTCCCCACACAGTTCCTGCATTTGCTCTGGAGATACTGCAGTTTTATCTTTAGTTTGTGCCGCAGGCAACAAATGCAGTCCCGGTAAGCGTTTATCCTTTATTATCGCTTGGCGCAGCCGACAATGCCCACTAGTAACATCCACAATGTCATACACTATCCTGTTTTCTAACCCTAACACTACATCTAAATTTCTAAGCCCGATATCCGCATCTACCAATACTACTTTATGTCCCAATGCAGCAAGTCCAGCGCCAACATTTGCCGTAGTAGTGGTTTTGCCTACACCGCCTTTACCAGAAGTTACTACAATTACTTTGCTCATAACAAGCTTTCCTCCTTCATCATCAGTCAACTAAAATTAAACAATGAAACACAAAGCTTTTAACCTTTTTTCTGTGTATTTATTGCAATAAAGATTCAAAAACACCAATAAAAACAATACTTACCTTACTTCCCATCTTTCTATTGTAACTACCCCGTTTTTCAAGCTAGCTATTTCTGGTACCATTTCATCTAATAAATTCTCAACATCATCTGGAGCCCTAGTAATGTGATCTACAATTCTAAGTTGTGTCGGAAGTAACTTAAAAGCTATAACTACAGCATTTGCATCTCCTGATGCTCCTGCATGTACCATACCGCGCAATGCACCAATAACAATAACACTGCCACCTGCTATAACTTCAGCCCCAGGATTCACATCTCCTACTATTACAATATTCCCATCATACGAAATGCTTTGACCGGAGCGCAATGTTCGCTGCACTAAAATAGTATTATCATCAAAGAAATCCTCTACATTTAAATTTGTACTGCCTCCATACAACTTAAATACCCTCCATTGGTAATAAACAATTTATAAAATGCTATTTTGTGTCAAAAAAATAAATACAAAAACATCCAAGTTGTTATCAAAAAACATGGAACAATTAAACCTCAACAAATTTTTCAGGTGTTTTACAAACTTAACTTATATTTTATATTAAGTTTATACTTCTGTAATTAACAAAACAAGTCCTGCAAAAAATAACCACGAATTAATATGATTCTTGTCGCTTTTATACAATTAAATTTCTAAAAACTAATTATTTTGAAAATACGCAGCCAACACGTCACGAGCTACCGGTCCCGCTCCCCTTGCCCCACTTCCTGCATGCTCGATAACTACCGCTACTGCAACTTGAGGATTATCTGCAGGAGCATAAGCAACTATTAATCCATGGTTGTCCCTTCCAGCTATTTCTGCAGTACCAGTTTTTGCTGCTACAGTAAAAGGCAAATCATTAAAAATACCATAAGCTGTTCCACCTGGCTGCGTTACCATCTCCATGCCCTGTCTAACAATTGCTAAATTTAAAGGTGAAACATTTACTCTATTAATAACCTCCGGTTCAAAGCTTTTTTTAAGCTTACCATCATGCGTCACTATTTTCTTTACCAAGTGAGGCCTATACAACTTTCCACCATTAGCAATAGCTGCTGTATAACACGCTAATTGCAAAGGCGTATATTTTATAATCCCTTGACCAATAGAAATAAGAGGAGTATCATATGCACGCCAGCTGAGCTCCCACATTATTTCCTCTTGACCTAGTAGAGCTCGTTCCCGAGCAAATTTGTTTTTTAATTTTTTACGTTCAACTTCGCTGCTAGCTGCAGCAATCAATTTGTCGTATTTTTCTTTTAGTTCTTCCAGTTTCTTTTTTCTATCTTCAGTCAAATATTGTTTATAAAGCTTGTATTTCCATTCCTCTGTAGGCAATATACCCATTTGTTCTCCCGGTAAATCAATACCTAAAACCCTGCCTAATCCAAACTGCTTAGCATAATCAGCAATTACTCCATTTCCTATTAAAGTACCAAAATAACAAAAATACGAGTTGACAGATTCCTTTATAGCTTTTCGCAAATCAGTAAGGCCATGTCCTCCCGGTCTCCAGTCATTTATTCTGGTTCCTTCTATGAAAAAGTATCCCTTTGTAGCCAATTTATAATCAGGATCTATAATTCCAGTTTCCAGCCCCGCAACAGCTACCACCATTTTAAACGTTGAACCCGGAGGATAGGGGTTTAATGCACGATTTAAAAAACGCATGACTTTAGGGTCATAAAGTTCTTTAAATTCTGATGGCTTTATAGTCCTTGTAAATATACTAGGATCATATGAGGGGTAGTTTGCCAACGCAATAATACCACCAGTATTGACATCTATAGCTACTACTGACCCAGCTCTGGCATCGGGGTGTTCTTTTTGAAGCAATTCTAACTGTGTTTTTAAAGCTTCTTCTGCTGCTATTTGTACATTATGATCAATAGTTAAAATGAGATTATTGCCAGGCACAGGATTAGATATAATCAATTCTCTTACAACCCTTCCCATTGCATCTACTTCTACTTGTTTTATTCCAGGTGTCCCTCTCAAGTATTCTTCGTAAAAATATTCCAAGCCTGTCTGTCCAAAATCATCCCCCATTCTGTACCCTTTATCCTTAAATTTTTCAAGCTGTTCTGCATTGATCTCTCTTACATAACCAACTACATGTGAAGCTATAGGCCCCAAAGGATAATCACGCACAGGTTCAACATCAATTACAACTCCTGGCAACTCAAGGCTGTGCTGTTCTATATTCAATATCTTATCCAGCGAAACATCCGAAGCTATCTTAACTGGATGATAAATACCAAACTCTTCTTCTAACTTTTTACGTATTTCTTCTGGATCCATTTCTAGTATCTTGGCTAAATTTTCAATAACATTCAACATATTCTCTCTCTCTGACGATAACGACATCAGCGAAACAGTATAAACAGGTTTATTGTTAACTATCTTGGTTTTAGCATCTCTGGCAAAAATTTCCCCTCTCGGAGCAGGTATAGATACAAAACGAATATGGTTTTGCTGTGCCAGTGTTTTAAACTTCTCCACTTGAAAAACTTGCAGATAAGCTAAACGAAATGATAATATCAAAAATATCAGTGCTACTATGATAACAAAAAATTTTGCCCTTCTTTTTATAGCCTTATTGCCCATAAATCTCCCTTCCCCTGATGTTTATTCTATCATAATCAAAAAATAAACCAAAGAGAAATTTCTCTGGTTATCAGTTAATAAGCTCTGTCTTTATTAAAAGCAGCTTTAAACTGCTGCATTATCATATAGCCAGCTTTTTTGCTCAGTGAACGCTTTGTTTTAAAATTTCTTTAATAGCTTATCTAAAAATTTTACTCTTAAAATTCATTGTTCCTACTGGAATAATACTAGGTGGGAATCATTTGGCGCTTGTCTGCCAAGTCCTTACCAGGTTTTACTGTGTAAGTTGTTTTGTTATAAATAACAGTATTCAGTATTACTATTTGATCCTTGTCAGATCTTAAATGATTATCTTCTGGCTTTTCCCAATCTGCTAAGGATTGAGAACTTCTTTAAACTCATAACACTGCAACCACTGCTTCTATTTCTACCTGTACACCTTTTGGCAACGCAGAGACCTCTACACATGCACGTGCTGGCGGATTTTCTTTAAAAAAACTTCCATATACTTCATTTACTTCAGGGAATTTTGACATATCTGTTATAAAAATTGTAGTCTTTACTACATTATCCAATGTGAGCCCTGCACTTTGACAAATAGCTTCTAAATTTTTTAAGCACTGCTTTGTTTGAGCCTTTATATCTCCATCTATCACATTCCCAGTTGATGGATCAATTGGAATCTGTCCTGATATAAACATAAAATTACCTGCTTTGACCGCCTGAGAATACGGACCTATAGCAGCTGGTGCTTTATCGGTGCTTATTATCTCTTTTAACATTTTAATAAACCACTCCTTTTTATTTTTACAAAATATTATTTTATCTGCAAATTTTAACCTCTTTGTTTGTTAAAATTCATATTCCCACAATTTAGCTTTTCATTCAATAGCTTTACGCTTAAAATTTTAATAATCTTTATTTTGTAATTTTACAGATCTTTTTCAAAAAACTCAAACGATGTATAGCACATGGGCCATATTTTTTGATAGCAGCAATGTGTTCATCAGTGGGGTAACCTTTATGCTTTGCAAAATTATACTGTGGATACTTAGCATGATACTCTTTCATAATATTATCTCTATATACTTTAGCTATTATGGATGCAGCAGCAATTGAAGCACTCTTGCTATCTCCTCCAACGATAGGTGTCTGCGGGACGTCAATATCAAGCTTGTTTTTTCCGTCTATGAGCAAATGCTTAAAACTTCGTTTTAAATAACTCACTGCTCTCTTCATAGCTAACAAGGATGCATTGTGTATATTCATAGCATCAATCTCATGAACAGCAGCAGAAGCTACTGCAAAGCTTAACGCAACTTTCTCAATGCTGCTAGCAAGTTTTTGTCTCATCCGTTCTGATACTTTTTTTGAATCATTTAAGCCACAAAGCTCTGGCAAAGAAAACCTCGGCAATATTACTGCTGCCGCTATTACAGGCCCTGCAAGCGGACCACGACCAGCTTCGTCTATTCCAGCAATGTACTCTACATTCGTGCCAACAATATAACTTTCATACTCAAACATTTCATCCAGTTTCTTTTGATCAGATAAAATTTGTGCTTCTTTCTTTTTTAAACTCACATAAATTCTTTGAATGCCTGTTCTGCTATCGCTCGACAGCTTTTTCAACAACTCTTCATAAGAGATCTCTGCATTAAGGCATCCAACACCACCTGTAAAAAACACATTTTCTTTTACCCACTTATTTACTTCTGCAACTGTCATTTTTGATAAATCCATAAACCTCACACAACTTCAATATCTTCTGGTTCTTCCAATGATATAGCGCCAAGCTTTCCTGAACGATATTCTTTAAGCAAAAGAACTGCTGCTTTTTGAGTATCCACAACTCCGCCGCCAAGCAGCAGCCCTCGTTTTCTTCCAATTTGAATTAAAAGTTCAAACCTGTCCTCACTCAGTTTATCAAGCTTATATCTCTCCATAAGCTTATTTGGTACCTTGACATATAATATATTGAGCAAATACAGCGCTACCTGCTCTATGTCCAATACCTGCTCTTTTATCGCTCCAGTAACAGCCAACTTCATGCCTACTTCAGGATCATCAAACTTTGGCCAGAGAATTCCCGGCGTATCTAACAGCATCATGCCTTCCATTTTAATCCATTGCTTCCCCTTGGTAACCCCCGGCTTATCCGCAGTTTTAGCAGACTTACGCTTTGACAGCCTGTTTATCAGAGAAGATTTACCTATATTCGGAATGCCAACAACCATGCACTTGACAATCTTAGAAAAACCACGCCTTTTTGTATTTTCACTGCCTTTACAAGCTAAATTTTTAACAATCGTTGGTATTTGAGAAACTCCTTGGCCTTTTACAGAATTTACTGATATACATTCTATATTTGAATTTTTAAAAAATTGCTGCCATTTTGATGTTACAACTGGATCAGCTAAGTCAGATTTGTTTAGAACTATCAAGCGGGGTTTTGAACCCAGTATCTCATTGATCATAGGATTGCGGCTGCTTATAGGAATTCTTGCATCCAAAAGCTCAATTACAACATCGACTAACTTTAAACTCTCACAAACTAAACGCTTGGCTTTGGCCATATGGCCGGGAAACCATTGTATGTTGCTCATTATTCAATCAACCCTATTCTACTCGGTGGCCAGTAAATAATCACAGCTTTGCCAATGATTAAATCTCTATGCAAAAACCCCCAGAACCTACTGTCTTCACTATTGTTCCTATTATCTCCTAACATAAAATAATGATCTTCAGGAACAGTTACAGGCCCAAAATCTGGATAAATCAAATCAGCTGGCAAATAACTTTCAGGTAAAAACTTTCCGTTTATATATAATTTACTATTTTTTAGTTCAACAGTTTCACCAGGCTTTGCAATAAGTCTCTTTACAAAATTTCTACTGGTATCTTTAGGATATTTAAATACAACTACATCTCCGCGCTCAGGCTCTTCAAAATAATAAGATATTTTGCTCACAATAATCCTATCATTGACCATAAGAGTTGGTTCCATGGAGCCGGAGGGAATATAAAACGGTTCTATTACAAACAGCCTGATTATCATTGCCAGTACTGCAGCAATTAAAATCGACTCTACAGTTTCACGTATCAATGATTTTTTAGAACTCTGTATATTTTTATCCAATGTTTTTGACTCTAAATCACTCAACGACTAAAACCTCTTTCCAACTAAAGTTAAAAACGGGACTGTTTTTAAAACAAACCAGCCCCATTTTTGCCTATTTCTTAAGTTCTTTAATGCGTGCTGCCTTCCCACGCAAATTGCGCAAATAATACAATCTTGCTCTTCTAACACGTCCGCGGCGAACTACTTCAATTTTATCAATTTTACGGCTGTGAAGCGGAAAAGTTCTCTCTACGCCTACGCCATACGACACTCTGCGCACAGTGAAAGTCTCATCAAGTCCTCCACCGCGCCTGCGTATAACCACACCTTCAAAAGTTTGAATGCGCTCTCTGTTTCCCTCAATAACCTTCACATGTACCCTAACAGTGTCTCCAGGCTTAAACTCTGGAATGTCATCTCTCAGATAATCCTTTTCTAATACTTTTATAAGGTTCACTGCTATTCTTCCCCCTTCCTTCTCAAGAGGTTCATGCCTTAAAAAAGCTATAAGACAGCGGACCGCCTCTAGTTTAAACAAATAGCATTATAGCACAACTAGTTTTGCTTATCAATAACTTGTTTGCTGTAATTAACTTTGCTAGTTTCATTGCTTCTTCTCAAGTGTTCTTTTTCGATTGCAATATTTTTGTAATCTTCTCTTTAACATCTCTCAATATTTCAATATCTTCACATGTAAGCTTTGCCTTTTTTAGTAAATCAGGTCTTCTTACTAGAGTTCTAATCAAAGATTCTCCCCTTCGCCACACCCTTATATTCTCATGATGCCCTGACAGCAGCACTTCCGGTACTTTCATATCTCGATAAACCCTAGGCTTAGTATAACTTGGATAGTCTAAAAAGCCTTCATAAAAGGAATCTTCAACTGCTGACTTCATCTCCCCTAGCACTCCCGGAATAAGCCTTGCAACAGCATCAACCACCACCATGGCAGGAAGCTCCCCGCCTGTCAGCACATAATCTCCTATGGATATTTCATCTGATACCAAGCTCTCTCTTACCCTTTCGTCAATCCCTTCATAATGCCCACATATCAATATCAAATGTTTTTTGCGCGATAGTTCCATCGCTATACTCTGATTGAACGTTCGCCCTTGAGGGCACATCATTATAACATGCGCGTCACCCTCATTTAAGCTTTCTACCGCTCTAAACACTGGATCTGCTTGTATGATCATACCGCTTCCTCCACCATACGGGGTATCATCAACAGTACGGTGTTTGTTTTGCGAAAAATCCCTAATGTTGACTAAATTTATATTCAGTATACCCCTATCCCTTGCTCGTTTTATTATACTGCTGTCAAACGGTCCAAAAAACATTTCAGGAAACAATGTCAATATATCTATGCGCATTATTCCAGCAACCCTTCCGGTAAATCCACCACCATCTGCTTGTTTTCAATATCAACTTTTTTAACCACGCTTTTTAAAGCTGGTACAGTTATCTGCTTTTTATCCTTTGACTTAACTAAATACACATCGTTTGCACCTGTTTTTATAACATCTACAATTTCTCCTAAATCTCGTCCATCCAAAGTGTTTACATTAAGACCTATGATTTCAAATATGTAATAGGTATCTTTAGGCAATTTCATCAATTCATCCTTAGGTATTTGGACGTGAGCTCCTTTTAACTTTTCAGCGTCATTCATATCTCCAATTTCTTCAAACTTGATAACGATGAACTGCTTATGCCTGTATGTATGAGAAATATTATAAAGAAATCTCTTGCCATCAATTAAAACGCTCACTTCCTTTAACTTTTTAAAGCGTTCTGGAAAATCAGTATGTATTATTGCTCTCACATAACCTTTATGACCTTGTGTATTCACTATCTCAGCTATAGTTACATATTGTTCTTCATTCAAACATCAATCACCCCCTCACAAAACTCCAGATCGTATCTCTATAACCTTACCTGATTCCACTACGATTTCTACATTCATTACTTTATTCCAGTCATCTCCAACTTTTAACTCCACTAGGCTCTCTACTCTTCCATGCACAACTTCTGTGCCGTTTTTCAATTGGCCAATAGCTTTTATCTTTTGTAACAAATCCTGTTTTCTTTGCATGCGAATGTTAATCTCGTTTTTTATATGCTGCTCCACCTGCTTATAATTTTCATTTGAACTTTTAAACTTTTTCATTTGAATCTCAAGATGGCGTATTTCTGATTCCAAAATCTGTATTGATTTGTGCAGCTCTGATACCATTCTCTTTTTATATCCATCTGTAACTTTAACTTTTACGGTAACCGGCCTAGTTATCGTTATGCTCTGCATACAACATCTATCTCCATTTCTATTTTCTAATATAACTCAAGGGGCACATCATGCCCCTTTTGTATTGCTTTTAAACAATTTCCAGTATAGCTTTCTTCCCTTGCTTAACAGCTGCTGCCTTTACCAGCGACCTGATTGCTTTAGCAATCCTGCCCTGCTTGCCAATAACCTTCCCCATATCTTCTGGAGCCACTCTGAGCTCTAAAAGCACTACATTGTTTTCCTTCTCAACCATCTTAACATTAACATTTTCAGGCTTATCAACTAGCGCCTTAGCTAATATCTCCACCAATTCTTTCATAAAACTCTTTTATCCTCCTAAAGTTTAAACAAACGCTCACACGCTTTAGCTCTCTGCAACAGCGTTATTATCTAAGTTCTTATTTGATGAATCGCCTAATACTCCTGCTTTTTTAAACAAAGAAGCAACTGTATCCGATGGTTTTGCTCCTTTTTTCAACCAATCTAACGCTTTTTCTTTATCTATTTTTATAACTGCAGGATCTTTTAACGGATCATAATAACCTATGGATTCAATAAAACGCCCATCCCTTGGGGAACGAGAATCTGCTACCACAATGCGGTAAAACGGCGCCTTTTTTGCTCCCATTCTCCTAAGCCTAATCCTTGTTGCCAACCTTTTCACCTCCTTATATTATAATATTTATCTAAAACGGCAAGTTAAACGGCAACCTCATTTTTTTACCTTTTTTCTTTTGGCTCATCATGCCTATTTGTTTAAACATTTTGCGCGTCTGCTCAAACTGTTTTAACAATCTGTTCACATCTTGAATTTTAGTCCCGCTTCCTCTAGCAATGCGCTTTCTTCTGCTGCCATTTATTATCTCCGGGTGCCTGCGTTCATGAGGCGTCATTGAACGAATGATGGCTTCGGTATGTATCAATTCCTTTTCATCTATTTGTTCTGTAAATCCCTTAATTTTATTTATGCCCGGGATCATACCTAATATCTGATCCAACGGTCCCATCTTCTTTATCTGCTGCAGCTGTTCCAAGAAATCTTCCAGCGTAAAATCAGCTTCCTTAAGCTTTTTTTGAAGCTTCTTTGCCTGTTCTGCATCGATAGCAGCCTGTGCTTTATCGATTAATGTCAATACATCTCCCATTCCAAGTATTCTATCTGCCATTCTATTTGGATAAAAGGGCTCTAGAGCATCTAACTTCTCACCAACTCCAGCAAACTTTATAGGAGTACCGGTAACTTTACGAACAGAAAGCGCAGCCCCGCCGCGAGTATCTCCATCGAGCTTAGTCATTATAATCCCATCTATTCCCAATTTTTCATTAAAGCTTTCTGCTACGTTCACAGCATCCTGCCCTGTCATCGCATCCACCACTAACAAAATCTCATGTGGCGAAACCGCTGCTTTTATATTTTTAAGCTCATTCATGAGCTCTTCATTTATGTGAAGCCGTCCAGCTGTGTCAATTATCACTAAATCATTTCCCGCCTCAACTGCTTTTTTCACAGCTGACTCAGCAATGTTAGCAGGATTCTCTTGACCCATCGAAAACACCGGAATATCCAGTTGCTTGCCCAGCACCTCTAACTGCTTTATAGCTGCTGGGCGATACACATCTGCCGCTACCAAAAGCGGCTTTCGACCTTGTTTCTTGAGCAAGTTCGCAAGCTTACCGCAGGTAGTAGTTTTACCAGCACCCTGCAATCCCACAAGCATTATAACAGTAGGTGGTTTTTGCGAAAAATTTACCTTGCTCTGAGTGCCGCCCAAAAGCTCTAAGAGCTCCTCACGAACGATCTTTATAACCTGCTGTCCCGGCGCCAAGCTCTCCAAAACGTCTTGACCAATTGCTTTTTCTTTTACTTTTTTAATAAACTCTTTAACTACCTTAAAATTGACATCAGCTTCCAAAAGAGCTACTTTCACTTCGCGCATAGCTTCATTTACATCTGACTCCGTGAGCCGCCCTTTGCCTTTTAATTTTTTAAATGTTTCCTGTAACTTTTCCGCTAAACTTTTAAACAAAAATTACCCACCTCTTTTTTAGTTGTTAATACTTCATTTTAATAAGCCAATCTATTTAAACACTTCTTGCAAGTCAATTATTATGGGATCCTCCTGTATTCTCACAGCACTCACTTCAACTTTGCTCTCTCGGTCATATATATCAGGCTTGCCATAAGCTTTATCATTTCCAAGCCTGTAAACCATCACAATTCTATCCGTTGGGTGAACTATCCAGTACTCCTTTACACCGTGCTTTTCATATAAAGCTAACTTTTTTATATAATCTTTAGATGCTGTGCTGGGAGAAACTATTTCTACCACAAGATCCGGGCTGCCTAAACAACCTGCATCATCTAGCTTGTTCTGATCGCAAACCACAATTATATCCGGCTGTACCACTGTTTTAATATCTTTAGGATCTGTGCTCTTATCTGGCAACCGCACATCAAACGGAGCGGTATAGATTTCACAATCAGAGTTTTTTAAGCAATTATAAAACACGCTTGCCAGCGCAATCAAAACTTCTTGATGCACCCTAGATGGCGCAGGCGTCATATTATAAGCCACACCTTCAATTATTTCCCAGCGACCATCTTCCGGCCAACTCAAATAATCGCTGTAACTGTATCCGCGATTCTCCCCTTCCACTGGCAAACTCAAAACGCACCACTTCCTAAATCCAAATATTAAATATACATGTTTCTTTAGCCTCTTAATATCTCTTCTACTCTATATATGTGATTCACATCATTGTCTTTGTGAAATTTCTCAATCAGCTTCAATGCTTCTGACTTTTTATTTCGCTCTTCCATGAACTTTGCCACCAATCCCAGTTTTTCTTCATAATTGTTGAGAATTTTCTCCGCTCTTTTTATGGTATCATGTACAGCCTGACGCGTAACGTTGCAAATAGAAGCGATTTCTGCCAGCGATAAGTCATCACCATAATACAGTTCTATAAACTCCTGTTGTTTTTCAGTCAACAACTGTCCATAAAAGTCATACAGCAGAGAAATCCAAACCACTTTCTCCATAGCGAGTTCATCCCTGTAAAGTAAATATGCTTTACAGCAGGATTTTACATTACAAGCATAGCGATTGTCAAGTAAAAGAAGCGCAAACACTAAAGGCAGGACTTTTTGAGGGATAACATGCAGATTGAGTCTTTAAGCATTGCCTTGATATATTCAAGTTTTTTTTGAAGCTTTTAATTTTTCCAGTGCGTCGCGGTTAGCTACAGCGTTTTGATTTTCTCTTTTTATTGCTTCATATATTTCAGTGCGGTAAATAAATATGTGTTTTGGCGCTTCTATGCCAATGCTCACATTATCTCCATGTACATCGAGAATCTTGATTTTAATATCATCGCCTATGTTTATGGATTCTTCCTTTTTTCTAGACAACACGAGCATTTATCGATCCGCCTCCTTTTCATCGCTCTGCTCTTTTTCACAAGCATGCTGCTTAAGCGGAAGCGGATGACGTATGTGGTATTTGCTGTCTGTTAGTATCACTTGTTTTGCACATCCAGTCTTCACATTCACCACTATAGGTGCCATTAAATTCACAGTAGCATTTGTCAAACCCTTGCTCATATTTAGTATGCAAAAAACCGCTGCATCTTGAAAGTCATGCAATTCAAGCTCTTTTTGCTCTTGATCGGGTAGCTCAACTTGATAATCAGGGAAAAAATAAAACGGATCAATCAGCACAAAACACACTGATAACTCATCTACAGACCTCAATAAAAAAAACGGCGAGTCTTTTTCTACAGCAACCAATTGAAATTTTTTTAAATCTTTCGGCAATCCCGGTATGCCAAATTTAAAGTTTAGAATATTATCGCTCACAGCATTCATCTCCAAAAATTTTTATAACATTGAATTTGCAAAAGAATTACCCATATACATCTACTTTTTTTCCCGCAACATCCTCGCGCTGCTTTGCAAAGATAAAAGCTTGCTCTGGCGTAAGCTCATAAGTATCCCCTGTCTTTTTGTTTTTAACTAAAACTCTAGCTCTTTTACCCTTTTCCTGCACTACTTTGAACAAAAGCGGGTAATTAAACATCTGCGCAGCTTGGTTTAACCTCTCTACTGCTTTAAACAGCGCATTCATGTCCACAGGTTTCTTTTCAAGCAAATGCATCTGTTGGCTGAACTGTTCCCAGTTCGGCTTTCGTGCAGGGTCAAGCTGGCGTATCGTAACGTTGTCATGCACAAGCATTGATTGTAATCCGCCGGCACCTACTTTCATAGCATATCACCTTTGCTTAAAAGTTGCTTTAAATTACCTTAAAAAATGCAAAAGGCTTGTCTGCATTATCAGCGCTCCAGAAGCAAGCGCTGCATTATATGTCAGCTGCTGCTGGCTGTATTCAATAGAAAGTTTTGCCATATCAGCACCTTCAATTTTGTCTAAAGCAGCAGTGAGTTTGACTTCCTGATCTAAAAGGTGCGTTTTTAGCGACTCAAAGTGTCTAAACCTTGCACCTACTGCAGCACGGTGTTTTAATAAAGCATCAAGCTCATTTTGTAATTCACTTATGCTTTGTTGAATTCCAGCAGCATCATTACTATTCAGCCTGTCACGTAAATCGAATAACACTTGAAAAATACCGCCGTATTCATGTTCTCCATCTTTATAAACTATATAAGTTGGTGGTATGTTTCCATCACTTTTACCTCTCCCAAACACCCCTGGTCCTGGATCTGGGTCAGTAGGTGGGTTATAAGTTCTTTCCTCAGTAATCCCCGGCGCATCAACGCGATAGTCTGTCTGTGCTGCTACTTCTCTGATAACAGGATTTAAATCGCCGTGATAAGTTATCACATCTCCATCTCTCTTAAACGGCGGATGATTGTTCTTCATTCCCGCATAAATATATCTTCTTCCTACCGTAGTATTTGCTAAATCCACTACCTTATCTATCATTTTATCTATCTGCTCTGCTATAGCTTTTCTATCTTCAGCATTGTAAGTATCGTTTGCTGCTTGAATTGCGTACTCCGTCGCCTGATGCAAAAGATCGCACAAGCTGCCCATGGAAGCGTCTGTCATTTCTAAATATGCTATGCCGTCATCGATGTTCTTAGCGTACTGCTCGTTGTAAGAAAGCGTCGCCCTTACGCTTAAAAGCTGTCCCAACACTTGTGGATCATCGCTTAAGCGCAAAAGACGCTTCGAAGTTGAAAGCTGCTCTTGAACACGTGCAAGCTCTTTCATATTAGTTTGAATGCTGTTTATAACTCTGTTAGTTATATAAGTATTAGTGATACGCACTCTTTATCCCTCCTTTTAATATCTGCCCATGCGATTTATTATCACATCTAGCATGCTGTCAAGCATAGTCACCATGCGAGCTGATGCTTGAAAACCATATTGAAATTGCAGCATCTTAGTGAGCTCCTCATCTATTGACACACCTGATATCGAATCGCGAAGAGCTAAAATCTGGTCATGTATAGCTTTTTGGTTTTCTGCCATTCCACCTGCACTTTTAGTAGCAGCACCTACTTCTGTAACAAGCATTGTAAAATATTCTTCAAAAGTGCTGGTGCCTAAAGCAGCAACAGTATTATTTTCTCCCGTCTTATCTTCCTTCGTTCCGTCACCATCTACATCTCCAATTATATTCTCATCATATCCCACAGATGCATCGTCCCTCAAATCTGCAACATACCCTGCCCTAGTTCCGTCTATTTTGGTAGGATCAGATTTTAACTCATCATTTACTTTAAAATCACCTGTCCTCAATAATCCCGTAAAAAACTCAGGATGTGGATCCGTAGCCACATAAGCTCCCAAAGCATTATTTATCTCATACCTCAAACT
>JAJOKN010000085.1:22943-30393 GCA_021129815.1 Desulfotomaculum sp.
GTGGATCCGTAGCCACATAAGCTCCCAAAGCATTATTTATCTCATACCTCAAACTCGCTGCTAAATCATTTAAATTTGACTTAAATTCTATAATATTTTGCCTTGCCCTCTCCAGTCCCAAAAGCGAACCACCTGTAGCGGTATCGTTGCGATTAGCTGTAAGACTATAATTGCTACTACTACTTCCACTATACTGCAACTTAATTTCATTATTATTAGTAACACTCAAACTAAACGCTGTAGTAGGCACGTTTGTATTATTTATATTATCTTTCAAGTCAAAAACAAAAAACTTAAAGACCTCAAACTTTCCTGTAGGCTTTCCATTTACTGTTTCAAACACCACATCTACCGGACCAAACTTGCTGAGCTCTTCTAACAGCATATCACGCTTATCCAATAAGTCATTTGGTTGCTGTCCCGTATCGTATATTCTAACTATTGATTTCGTTAAATTTTGTATCTGCTGCATTATCTCATTTATGCGGTCAACTTGATCCTTAAGCTGTCCTCTCACTACACTGCTACCGTTTATCTCTGCAACGCTCTTTTCTATGCTGTCAAGCTGATCGTAGGTATATTGCATCAAAGACGCCAGCTCATCTGCCAACTCCACCAGCGCTGCTTTTGAGCCGGGATCCTGAGGAGTGTTCTCCAAGTGCATCCAAGCTTTAAACATCTCCACAATTCTATCGCTTATACCTGCCACCGAAGGCTCTGCAAACACTGCCTCTGCTCTTGCAAGCACCATAAGCTGATCTTCCCAGTAATGATTGTCAGTAAAAGTCTTCCTCACATTCGCATCTAAGTATTCATCTCGCACGCGGCGTATCATCTCTATTTCCACACCTGTGCCGAACTGCCCGGGATTTGCAGAGCTGTTGATATGTGGCATACCAAACGGGTCGCTCATTACTTTCACTGCTTTCTGCCTCGAATACCCCGGAGTGCTGGCATTAGCAAGATTGTGTCCCACTACATCCATTGCACGCCTGTGCACATTCACTCCGCGCCGCGCTGTCTCTATACCAAAAAAAGTACCTGTGGGCACTTTACCCCCTCCTCAATAACAAAAAATATTTTTAAGACAACTATACAGTTTTATTCAACACGCTAAAGCCCGACTGTTCTTTGTTGCTCTTAGGCTCGTAAGTAAGCGAAGTACCGCTTTTTATTATGTTGAGCACTGTGTTAACCACACTCAGCGCTTGCTTTATCAGCACAGCATTTATTTCGTTGATTTCTTTTACTTCTTTAAACCGCTCATCAAATTTTAACTTGATTTCCTGCAATTCTTTCTTTATTATTTCATCTGGAACAGAATTCGTTATCAATTCACTCACAGTAACATCTTTTTTATCGCTTTTACAGGCTTTGGCAATTTCTAGTTGTATATCCTCTCTCCTGGCATCCAAATACTGCATTTCTTTTGAAAGCGCTGTCAACCGCTGCAAAGTGCTGTTTATCATATTAATATCTGTCTTGCGCAGCGCTTCATTTTGCTCATGCAAAACAGCAAGTATCTCCCCTAAAATATCGTACTGTTCTTTTAAGATTTTCATCAAGTTCTCAAAAAGCTTAACACTCATATTAAATCTGCTCCTTTTAAGCAGGCTCATTGTAAAAGCTATACTAATAGATCAACCTTGCTCTCCTCTATTATAGCCGCCGCAATTTTTTTAGCTGAAGGCGCATAAGTGCCTTGTTCTATTTTATGCTTTAAATCCAATACCAGTTCTTCTCTAACTTCCGGCACTTTTTTCATCTCTGCTTTAAATTTTTGCAAGTCTCGCGCCCTATTCGAAATCTCTAAACTGTCAGTCTCCACATGTTTTTTAAGGCTTGAGCTTTCAGATTTACTGTCTACTTGCTGCGGCTTATATAGTTTTGCAATATCAGCCCTATTAAAACTCGTTATTTTCATAATACTCAACTCCATTCTAAAAAACTACAAACTTTATCATTGACTTTCAAACACATTTTTCCCTGCAACAACTTTATGTCACCATTTTATTTTTTAATCGACTACCGCTGTCAAAACTTTATACTACTTTTTGTTAAAACTCTATACTACTTAAAATATTAACTATTTCTTCAGCAATTTTATTTCTTGGCAGTACTTTAAGTGCAGCTCCAAGACTTATAGCTGCAGCTGGCATGCCAAACACCACACATGTGCTCTCATCTTCTGCAATGGAAATTCCTCCAAGCTTGCGAATTTTAAGCAGTCCTTTCGCACCGTCCCTTCCCATACCTGTAAGCAGTACTCCTAAAATTTTTCCACCATACACTTTTATAGCAGCTTCTATCACCCTATCAACCGAAGGTCTAAAATCCGCTGGAGGAACAGGTTTATCACAGTCAGAAAGTTTAATCGCAACACTGCTGCCTCTTTTAACAAACCCCAATTCACATCCAGCAGGTGCCACTATCACTCTTCCCGGCACAACCTCATCTCCTGTTTTGCCATGAATTACTTCTAATTTACTCCTTCTATTTAAATGTTCTGCCAATGATTCCGAAAACCCTTTAGGTATATGTTGAACTATCACAATTCCCACAGGAAAATTAGCAGGCAAAGCTGGTATTACATGTTGCAGCGCTGCTGGCCCACCTGTAGAACTGCCTATAATTACTATTTCTATCTTTTTACGAGCTCCCACAGGTAAAGCGCTTGCGTAATCCATGCCAGCCCTGTATGCTGGTTTTGACAAAACAGTGCTTATGCTTCTAATCGCTTTTGAACCAGCCACTGCACGTATCTTAGCAGCTAGTTCCTTAACCATAGATCCCAACTGTGCTGAGTTTGTAGGCTTGGGTACAAAATCAACTGCACCTGCTGCCAGCGCTTCCATCGTAGCCTTTGCACCTTCTGTTGTATGCGCGCTCAGCATTATAACAGATACAGGGCATTCCCTCATTATTTTCCGCACAGCAGAAATGCCATCCATATTGGGCATTTCTACATCCATCGTCACAACTTGAGGTTTTAACTTTTTAATTTGCTCTATTGCTTCCAATCCATCTTTTGCCTTACCTATCACTTTTATGCCTTTTTCAGCATTTAAAAACCTCGTTATCAAGCTGCGTACAAGCGCTGAATCGTCCACTACTAACGTTTTTACATCTCCAATTGTATTAACTTGCATACTGCACTCCTGCCATTTCAATTTCTCTTGATTCTACCCCTTTTGTCTGCTTTACCAAACCGCGCGCGTCAATTATAAGTGCTACGCTTCCATCTCCTAATATAGTAGCCCCCGAAAGACCATCTATATCACCTAAATAATCTCCCAGTGATTTTATAACAACTTCTTGTTCACCTAACAATTTATCCACCACAACAGCAGCACATTTATCCATTGAAGTTATTATCACAACAAACAGCTCTTTACTTAAGTCTGCATCTTCATGAGTATTATCAACAATACCAAAATGTTCTTTTAACCTTAAAAGCGGTACAATCTTATCTCTAACCACTATAACTTCACTGTTTCCAATGCTTTTAATTTCATCTTCTGATACGCGCAGAGTTTCCTGCACATTAGCCATAGGAAAAGCATAAATTTGATCGCCTAAGCTGATCATCAAAGAACGTATAATTGCAAGAGTAAGCGGCAATCGAATGGTAAATCTAGTCCCGACATTGATTTCTGAATGCACCTCTACTACACCATTGATCTGCTCTATAGCAGTGCGCACCACGTCCATACCAACGCCTCTGCCTGAAAGATCGCTGACTTCATCTTTAGTGGAAAATCCCGACCTGAATATTAGATCGAGCACTTCTTTGTCACTCATTCTCTCTACTGTTTCTCTGTCATACAAGCCGCGTTCAACCGCTTTTTCTCTGATTTTTTGCACATCTATACCTTTTCCATCATCTTCTATTATTATAACTATATGGCTCTCATGATAAGAAGCTTTGAGCAAAAGCTTGCCTTTTCTTGGTTTTCCTTTCTTTACGCGCTCTTCTGGTGTTTCAATCCCATGATCTATAGCATTTCTTATCAAGTGAATAAGAGGGTCGCCAATCATCTCAATCACATTGCGGTCCAACTCCGTTTCTTTTCCTTCTACGATAAAGTCTATTTCCTTGCCAAGTTTTTGAGCTGTATCACGCACCATACGCGGAAAACGATTGAATATCTGCGATATAGGCAACATGCGAGCTTTCATTATCTGTTCCTGCAACTCTCCAGCAACATACCCCAAATGATTTGACATTTCGCTCAAAGATTCTATCAATTCATCAGAGCCGTACTTGCTTTCAAACAATTCCACAAATCTATTCAAACGCGTTCGTTCTATAACTAGTTCCCCTACGAGGTTCATCAAATTATCGAGTTTTTGCACATCAACGCGCACAGTTTTTACAGGTTTTACAGCATGAGCACTGCTCGCCGCTGCACTCTTGCTGGTTTTCTCCTTTGCAGGTGTTGCACTTGCTTTTGCGCTTTTTGTTTCCCTTTCATCTGTTGATCTTTCTTTGTCAGCTTTTAAATCATCACTGTCCTCTCTTTTAGTTTCTGACTCTTGAAGGCTGATGGCACTTACTTGCACGTTTTCAACTTCTGCAATACTCATAAGCATATTCTTAATTTGATCTTGGTCTTCTTTAGTTAAATACACAACCTCAAAACTCAAGTCGAACTTCCCATCTTGCAAATCCTCAGCAGATGGAACACTTTTTACAATTTCTCCGCTTTTTTGCAAAGTTTCAAAAATCAAGAAAGCTCTCACTTCTTTCATCTGGCAGCCTTCATCTAAATCAACCTTTATCTTATATGCTGTAAATCCTCTAAGCTCCGCCTCGCTGATTACCTCAGCCAGTGCATCATCAACTTCTATGTTTTCGGATTTTTTTTCTTGTTCAGAGTCTTGTTTCAAAGGAGCTTGGTCATAAGCCTTCTCAATGCTTTCACTACTATCGCTTTTAAAATAAGACGATAATTTTGACAAAACATCACTTATATCAACATTTAAACTCGGATCTGTTATTTCATCTTTTAGCATCTTTAAAACATCTAGCGCTTCAAACAATACATTTATCATCTCTGATGTTACAGTTATTTTGCCGCTGCGAATTTTATCAAACAGGTTTTCAATTTCATGCGTAAGCTTGGTCATTTTTTCATAACCCATTATGCCTGAAGAACCTTTAATTGTATGTGCTGCGCGAAATATCTCCTGAAGTACTTCTTGATTATTTACATCCTGTTCTAATATCAACAAGTTATCATTTATTATCTGTAACTTTTCTTCTAACTCATCCATAAAAACACTGATTTCAACATCTGAAAACATGAAAGCTTAAGCTCCTTTCAATTAACTCAAACACAAAGTATCAATCAAAACTCACATTGCCATTTGCTGTAGCTCTTCTGTCTCATGCCCATATAAAATTCTGTTGTGATCTATCAAAATAATCAATCTGTCATTTACTTTTGCAATACCTTTTAAGTAGGCAATATCAATTTGTACTCCAGCAAATGAAGTTCCACTCACCACCTCTGGAGGTGGTTCTAAAGAATTTTCAGGAATACTCATCACTTCCTGCACAGCATCTACAATTATGCCAAACACAGTTTCTTTTACCTGTAAAACAATAATTCGCTTGTTAGAATTAACTGCAGCATCATCGCTGTTATCAATGTAATCATACCCCGATATGCCAAAACGTTTAGATAAATCTATAATAGGTATCACGCTGCCGCGCAGCGATATTATTCCTTCTATAAAATCTGGCGCAGCAGGTATTTTCGTGATTTTTTCCATGCGGATAATCTCTTTCACCGCCATGATATCCAGCGCATAGTCTTGATCTCCTAACTTAAACACCACAACTTGCTCCATTGTATCTGTACTCATAATTGCACCCCTTTTCTAAATTTAAAATTACAACGTCTGACAAATTTCTATCAATATGCTATTCACCGCTCTTTTTTAAGGTTTCAAGCATCCTGATTTTATCACCTGGTTCTATTTCATCGAAATCATCTCTTAAAACCACTAAATCCACTCGCCTGTTATATTTTCGAGTTTCTTCTGTATCATTAGGTTTAACAGGACGATATTCACCATAGCCAGTAGCTGAAAGCCTTCTAGGATCTATTCCGCTTTCCTTCTGCAGTTTATGCAGCACAGCAAGTGCTCTGGCAGAAGATAACTCCCAATTAGAAGGAAAACGCGGCGTGTTGATAGGCAAGTTATCCGTATGACCTTCAATTCTAATGTAATTATCAATTTCAGCCAGAATTTTCCCTATTTCAATAATAATTTCCTCAGATTCCTTAAACATCTTATCTGAACCCAACGGAAAAAGCGCAACACCCATGAAACTAACAACAACACCTCGTTCTTCTAACGTCACCGTTATTTGATCTTGAAGTCCATGTTCTGCAATGTATTTTTCAAGTTTTTCCTTTACTTCCAATAGTTCCTGTACTTCCATAAACTCTTTTTGTTGTTCAACCAAATCCTCTGCATGCATTGGGTCAAAAGTACCCTCTGTAATTGTAGGTCCAGCATCGTAAACAATATCTCCTCCACCCCCTACAGTCTGCTGCACAGATCTTATAAGCGCTTCAAAGCGCTTTTCATCCACCCTGCTCATAACATACATCAATATAAAAAATATCAAAAGCATAGTTATCAAGTCTGCATAAGTAAATATCCACCTGTCTTTGTTGTCTTTTATAACTTGAGCAGTCCGATTTCTTTTAGGCATTATGAATCACCTTCCTTTTGTATCCTCAGCTTTTTCCCTCATGGATTGCTTTAAAAATGCATTTAACCTCTCGCGAATAAGCCTAGGGTTGTAGCCCGCTTGCAGTGCTAATATTCCTTCTATCTGCAGCTCCTGCAAGGTGAGCTCTTGTTTGCTTAAATTCTTCAGCCTAGTTGCTATCGGTATGAATACCAAGTTGGCAAACGCAACACCATAAAGAGTGGTTATAAAAGCTACCGCAATAGCAGGACCTAGTTCGTCAGGATCTGCCACCTTTGTCAACACCAGCACTAACCCCATAATTGTACCTATAATCCCCATTGCAGGCGCATAACCACCTGCGGTTTCAAAAATACCAACACCTACCTCATGGCGATCATGTGCAGAATATACTTCTGTTTCTAAAATATTTCTCACCATTTCTGGATCAGTTCCATCAACAACTAACTGCATGCCTTTTCTCAAAAAAGGATCCTTTATATTTTCCAGTTGACTATCTATGTACAACAAACCTTCTTTTCTAGCCATATCAGCAAGTTCAACGATTTGATCAATTACTTCGGTATAAGGAGGCATTTTCCTAGTTATAACCATCGCAAATAACTTGGGAAGAGTTTTAACTTCTTCCATGCTATAAGCAGACATAGTTGCTCCAAATGTACCACCTATTACAATCAACATAGCTGCAGGCATTATAAGCATACCAATACTTCCGCCAAC
>JAJOKN010000030.1:0-3282 GCA_021129815.1 Desulfotomaculum sp.
CTAATTTAATTTTTTTACTTAATTTAATTTTTTTACTTATAAAAATCGAGTTCTTTTTCACAAGAAACAAAAGCTACTCCTTTGTTATCCCATCGAGAAGATTTTTTAGCGAAATATTGCCTATAAGGAATGAACATCCAACCTTTTTCAATCGGATCGCTTTTATCATTACAACCTTTATACTCTCCACCCTTTATATAATACAAAAACCTTTCTTTTAAAAGATTCGATCCATAAGAAGCATAAATCACTTTTTTCATATTTTTACTCTTTCCCTTTTTAAAATTTAAAGTAAAATAAAGAGTTTTTAATATATGCTTAAATCACTTTTTCCTTCTGTTAAGTTCTTCAAACACTTCATCTAACTCCAAATTTTGATTTACCATGAGAACCAGCAAATGATAGATTAAATCTGCCATTTCATAGGTGATCTCTTCATTGTTGTTATTCTTAGCAGCTATTATCACTTCTGCTGCTTCTTCTCCTATTTTCTTGCATATCTTATCGACGCCCTTTTCAAACAAATATGCGGTGTATGAACCTTCTGGCATTTTTTGCTTGCGCTGTTTGATAATCTCATATAAGTCGTTTATTATACTACAGCTTTTTTCAACATCGGTCCCTCTGTAGCATGCTAAAGCACTTGCCTTGCTTTCATCATAAACAGCGCTAGGATCAAACTTCTTTTCTCCTTTGATTTTAACTCCTTCTCTATCGATTAAATAATGAAAGCAGCTGCTGTAACCTTCATGGCATGCGCCGCTTCCCTTTTGCTCAACCATTATGAGAAGCGTATCTTTATCACAATCATAAAAGATTTTATGCACTTTTTGAACATGCCCGCTTGTTTCACCCTTGTGCCACAATTTTTTTCTGCTCCTGCTGTAAAACCATGTTTCACTTGAATCGATTGTTTTTCTCAGCGCTTCTGCGTTCATCCAAGCCATCATCAGTACGTCTTTGGTATTTATATCCTGCACAATAGCAGGGATTAAGCCATTTTCATTGAATTTTAGGTCATTTATGTCGAATTTCATTGTATAGCGTCCTCCTGATTAACATAATTGCAATAAAACGTCTCTAGTATAAAACCATTGAGTTACCATCACTACAAATTTAAAATTAAGCCTTAAATTCCTCTTTCGACAGTTTCACACAGCTTGTAGCTGGCTTTTAATATCTTTGCTTCTAGGAAATTTAGTGGTATAGATATGATCCAAAGTAAGAGATAATTCGTTGTTGATTCCTTTGGTGAACAACAGCTGATAGATATTCAATCCTGAAACTCTAAAAGACGCAGCGCATCCCCTTAAGTAAAGTCCCCACATCCTCACAAAGCGACGTCCGAATTTCTCTTCAATTTTATCAACATGTTTTTGGAAATTCTCATACCAGCGTTCTAAAGTCAAAGCATAATGCCTTCTTAAACTTTCTGCATGAACCAAGTGGAAGTCATACTCAGGCAGGGAATTTATAATCTCTCTTAAAGTAGGTATATATCCGCCAGGGAAGATGTGCTTTTGTATCCACTTGTTAGTTGGGCCTTCTTTCTGTTTAGCAATTGTGTGTAAAAGCGACACTCCACCAGGCTTCAGCAGTTCATGAACCTTTTCCATATATTTCGGTATATTTTCTTTTCCCACATGTTCAAACATGCCCACACTCACTATTCTGTCGAACTGATATTCATCTTTGTTTAAGTCCATGTAGTCAAGCAGTTTTACCTCAACTCTGTCTGAAAGCCCAAGTTCAGCTTTCCTCTTGTTAGCCATTCGATATTGGTTTTCACTAAGAGTAATGCCAAGCGCTCTTATATCAAAAAGCTGTGCTGCTCTTATAACAAGCCATCCCCAACCACAACCGATGTCCAATAAGTAATTGCCTGGCTTTAGCTCTAATTTCTTAATAGTATGATCAACCTTTTGCATTTGAGCATCAAAAAGGCTGTCATCAGCACTTTTAAAATAAGCGCACGAGTAGGTCATGCTTTCATCCAGCCAAAGAGCAAAGAAGTCGTCTCCCAAATCGTAATGGTGCTGAATATTTTCTTTTCGTCTGCTTTTAACATCAGCCGCACTCAATACCTTTGCAGAAGCTGATAATATCTTGCTGCCAACCCCTCTCTTTGTCTTAAAATTCTCCTCATTCAAATTCATTATGCGTATTAACTCATCCAGCTCTCCTTCAAAATCAATTACTTCATCCATATAAACTTCGCCAAATGTCATCACTAAATCGTCAAAATCCACATCCCCTATAGACAAAGGCTTTCTGAAGATAATTTTAAAACGCGGCTCGGCATTCCCATACACGACTTCCTCTCCATCCCAGAACTCCACTGTAATTGCGCTATCTCCGTACTCAAGCTTTTCAAATAACAATTTCAACAATTTTTTCTGCATACTAACCCTCCTTAATTTTTTTCTTAATATCAAAGCCTTACAGGTATGCCTCTGTGTTTTAAATACTCCTTTGTCTCTTTTATGGAATATTTACGAAAATGAAATATTGACGCTGCCAGCGCTGCATCTGCTTTGCCTTCTGTAAGTCCTTCTGCTATGTGATCAAGCGTTCCCACACCACCAGAAGCTATAACTGGAATGCGCACGCTTTCTGCTATCGTCCTTGTGAGCTCTATATCAAATCCTTCTTTTGTACCGTCTCTGTCCATGCTGGTCAGCAGTATCTCCCCTGCTCCCAGCTCCTCCACTTTGCGCGCCCATTCAACCGCGTCTATGCCTGTTGGGTTTCTCCCACCATGCGTATATATCTCCCATCTATTATCTCCTACCTGCTTTGCATCTATTGCCACCACTATGCATTGGCTGCCAAATTTAACTGCCCCTTCTTTTATGAGCTCTGGATTTTTTATTGCTGCAGTGTTTATCGCCACTTTATCCGCACCAGCTTTTAACATTCTGCGCATATCTTCTACCGTTCTTATGCCGCCGCCAACGGTAAACGGTATAAACACTTTTTCAGCAACATTCCTCACCACATTCAACATGGTTTCTCTTCCATCGCTGGAAGCAGTTATATCCAAAAACACAAGCTCATCTGCTCCTTCATCATCATAAAGTTCAGCTAGCTCTACAGGATCGCCTGCATCTCTTAAATTAACAAAGTTTGTTCCTTTTACCACTCTGCCATCTGTAACATCAAGGCAAGGTATTATTCGTTTAAGCAGCATTTGAAAGTTTCACCCCTCAAAAGTCATAAAAAAGTAAGTTTAGCTTTTTAGTATTAGCTTTATTATATACAATTTAGTATTAGCTTTATTAT
>JAJOKN010000030.1:3292-27306 GCA_021129815.1 Desulfotomaculum sp.
CTCAGAATCTACAAATAAAGTAACTCTTTTCTTTCCCATCTTGATACCATCCATAACTATTATTTACATTTATTTAAAGTTATTTACTCTGATTTAAATAATTTTCTGTATTTTTTACGACAAACACTGCAACGCTTCTTTTAAGTCAATTGCCCCTTTATAAAGCGCCTGCCCTACTATAACTCCTTCTACTCCGTACTGTTCTATCTCTTTTAATTTCTTTAAATCATCTATTGAAGATACGCCGCCTGATGCTATGACTTTAAGCCCTGTAGCTAAAGCCATCTCTTTAGTTGCCTCTATGTTTGGTCCTTTTAACGTGCCATCTCTTTTTATATCAGTAAATACTATCCGCTCTATGCCTATTTTTTTCATATTTAAGGCTAGCTCTTTGGCATCTATATCTGATTCTTCTGCCCAGCCTTTAACAGCCACACGCCCATTTCTAGCATCTATACCCAAAACTATTCTGTCACTTCCAAATTTCTCTATCGCCTCTTTAACTAAATTCGGCTCGGAAACTGCTGCCGTTCCTAATATCACTCTTTTTATACCTAAGTCCAAAAGCAATTTTACAGTATCCAGCGTGCGTATGCCTCCACCTATTTGTACAGGTATTTTAATTACGGCTAAAATTTTCTCTATCACACTTAAATTTTTAGGCACACCTTCAAATGCTCCATCTAAATCAACTATATGTAAATATTCAGCTCCCAAGCTCTGCCAGTGTAGTGCAGCTTCTTCTGGCTTATCTGAATATATAGTTTTTTTATCAAGCTTTCCCTCAACTAAACGCACGCATTTCCCATCTTTTAAATCAATTGCTGGAAATATTATCATTTTTTACTAGCCTCCCAAAGTTCTGCAATAATTTAAGCCCAAGCTTACTGCTCTTTTCAGGATGAAACTGTACTCCAAATACATTATATTTGCCAACAACAGATGCAAAGTGCACACCATATTCAGTAGTCGCTATCACAACGCTTTTATCTTCTGGGTCAACATAATACGAATGCACAAAATAAAAAGCTGACTTGTCTGGAATGCCTTCAAACAAAATGCTTTTGTTTTTGTATTCCACCTGATTCCAGCCCATATGTGGAACTTTTAAACCTTCTGGTATGCGCTTTACCGCACCCTTAAATATTCCTAAACCTTCAGACTCTCCCCATTCCTCGCTCCATTCAAATAACAGTTGCTGTCCCAAACAAATTCCTAAAAAAGGTTTTTTTTGAGAGATAGATTCTTTTATAGCTTCTACCATGCCAGTTTTTTGCAAGTTCTTCATCGCATCGGCAAATGCGCCTACACCTGGCAGTACAATACCGCTGTATTTTGAAAGCTTGCTCGGATTTTCAATTATATCTGCTTCAAACCCTGCGCGAAAAAATCCTTTTTGTACACTTCTTAGATTTCCCATTCCATAATCTATAATTGCAATCATCTTTTAAACAAGCACTCCTTTGGTAGATGGTATGCCGATTAACTTTTCATCTTTTGCTACTGCATATCGCATTGCACGTCCCAAAGCTTTAAACATGGCTTCAATTATATGATGGGTATTTTTGCCAGATAACATCTTTACATGTATTGTAATTTCTCCATTTACAGCAAGTGCTCTAAAAAATTCCTCTACCAGCTCTGTATCAAACTCTCCTACTTTTTGAGATTTAAACTGCGCATCAAATGCTAAATAACCACGCCCGCTAAAATCAACAGCAACTAATACTAGCGCTTCATCCATAGGCAAAATCATGTGAGAAAAGCGAACAATGCCTTTTTTATCTCCAAGTGCTTTTTTAAGAGCTTTTCCAAGACAGATGCCTATATCTTCAACAGTATGATGTGCATCTATTTCCGTATCTCCTTTAGCATTTAATTCTAAGTCAAAACAGCCATGTTTTGCCCATAATGTAAGCATGTGATTTAAAAAGCCTATAGGTGTATTTATTTCAGCAACACCACTGCCATCTACATTGATCTTTAGCGATATTTGGGTCTCAAGCGTGTTTCTTTCCACATCAGCTGTTCGCTGCATTTGTTTTAAACATTCCTTTCATTTAAAATTGACGTAAGAGAATTTAAAAAAGCTTTGTTTTCTTCTTCTGTTCCTATGCTAACTCTTAAATACCCCGGCATATCTTTGCCTAAATTTCTTATAAGTATTTTTCGCTTTAATAGCTCGCTGTGTATAAATTCTGCTCTGTTACCCACAAAAAACAATATGTAATTAGCATCTGTTGGATAAACTTTTATGCTTTGTATCTTGCTTAGTTCTTTAAACAGCTTAACCTTGCTGTCGATTATGCGCTGCCACTGTTTTTTGAATTCTGATATGTGGTCTAGCGCTATTCGAGCTGCCACTTGGGAAAAAGCACTTAAATTATAAGGTTGTTTTACCCGCGCTAAAAGCTTTATAATTTCAGCACTTGCTACTGCATACCCTACCCTTAAAGCTGCAATGCCAAATGCTTTTGAAAATGTACGAAGCACTAATAGATTTGGATATTTTTCAACTAGCGGTATGCAATTTTCGCCTCCAAATTCTAAATATGCTTGATCTACTACCACTAATGCATTGGTGTTTTGCAGTATGAACTCTACTTCTTTTAGCGAAGTAACACTGCCCGTGGGATTATTTGGGCTGCAAATTACAATAATGGCAGCATTTTTAGATGCTTTTAGCAATTTTTGTATATCTATATTGAAATTTTCATCTCTTTTAACTGGTACAGGTTTTGCTTTAGCAATTTGAGCATGAATTTTATACACAGAAAAAGTTGGTTCTGTTATAACTATTTCTTTGTCACAGCCAAAAGCAAGCATGATGTTCAGTATAATTTCATCTGAGCCGTTGCCTACAAGTATATTCCTTGTTTCTACTCCTGCATATCCCGCAATTCTTTCTCTTAACTCAAGTGCTGCTGAATCAGGATAGCGGTTGAAACTTATATTTGTCAAAACTTTTGCAATATCGTCTAATACTTTTTTAGGCAGTGGATAAGGATTTTCGTTAGCATCGAGCTTTATCACATCATTATAACAGTGCGGTTCATATGGTTTTAATGTCTTTATATTTTCTGACAGTATTGACATCGGATCAAACATTTTTTCTCACTCTTCCTTAATTTTAGTTTAAGTTAATTCAGTCACAAATTTTAATAATCTCTAACATAGTAACTTCTGCTTCACTTTCGCACTCTAACAGCATTTGCATGTGCAGTTAAGCCTTCTACTTCTGCAAGATTGATAATGCTCTCTTTTAACTTTTCAAATGTAGTTTTAGAAAAAGATATTATCGTTGTCTTTTTTACAAAGGCATCTACATTTAAACCGGAATAAAAACGCGCTGTTCCTGACGTAGGAAGCACGTGGTTTGGACCTGCTATGTAATCTCCAACAGGTTCAGGCGAATATTCTCCCAAAAATACAGAACCTGCATGACGCACTTTTCCAATCCAGTCAAATGGATTTTGCACTAAGATTTCCAAGTGCTCTGGCGCTATTTTATTTGCTATATCAAACGCTTCATTTAAATCATTCACAATGATAATTACTCCCCTGTTTTTTAGGGCTTTTTCTGCAATAGCTCTTTTGGGCAGAGTTTGTAACTGTTCTTCTAGTTCTACTTTGACTTTATCAGCCAATTCAACGCAAGGGGTTATCAACATTGATGCTGCTATCTCATCATGCTCTGCCTGTGAAAGCATATCTGCTGCTATGTAAGCAGCACTTGCATTTTCATCTGCAATAACAAGTATCTCACTGGGACCTGCTAGCATATCTATATCCACATCGCCATAAACCAATTTTTTAGCAAGTGTGACATAAATATTGCCCGGGCCTGTTATTTTATCTACAGCTTTTACCGTCTCTGTTCCGTATGCTAGCGCTGCTATAGCTTGTGCCCCACCTACTTTGTATATTTCATTTACTCCTGTCTCTCTCGCTGCTACTAAAACATAAGGATTTATCTTTCCATTTGAATCAGGCGGTGTTACCATCACTATTTCCTTTACTCCAGCAACCTTGGCAGGAACAACATTCATCAAAACAGATGAAGGATATGCTGCTTTTCCTCCAGGCACATAAACACCAACTCGTTCAACAGGCAGTACCAATTGCCCAAGAATAGTGCCATTTTCATCTGGCTCAAACCAGGAATTCAAGCGCTGTTTTGAATGAAAATCCCAAATACGTTTTGATGCCAATTTTAAATATTCTAAAATTTTTTTATCAATTAATTCATACGCTTCTTCAATTTCATTCTCACTCACTTTTAAATCGCTTTTTGCAAGTTTAACGCCATCAAATTTTAGCGTAAGTTCTAACAGCGCGTCATCTTTTTCATTTATCACTTTATCTATGATTTCACTTACTGTCTGCATTATTTTTTTATCGTGTTGCCTGTTGTGCGTCAACAGCTCCTGCAACTCTGGACTGTTTGAGTTCAGCACTTTTATCACTGAATAACCCCCTGTCAATAGCAGCTTTAAACTTTGCTACAAATTCATTTACTCGTTTTGATTTATATTTATAACTCACACGATTTGCGATTAAGCGTGCAGTAGAATGCATAACTTCCGCAAGTATAATCAAATTATTTTCTTTTAAAGTTCTGCCTGTGGACACTATATCTACTATAACTTCTGCAAGCCCTACGATAGGTGCAAGTTCAACATTGCCGTGAAGTTTGATTATCTCAACTTGGAGCCCCTTTTCAAAAAAATACTCTTCAGTTATGCGTGGAAACTTGGTAGCAACGCGTACCTGCCCCCAATCAGCAGGATCAGTGCTTTTAAGCCTCGGTGGCAAATTCTCTGGTGCAGCCACTACAAATCTGCATCCTCCGTATTTTAAATCCAAAAGTTCATACACATCTTTTTGCTGTTCTGTAATAGTATCCTTTCCAACAAGCCCAAAATCAGCACAACCATATTCCACAAAAGTAGGGATATCTGTTGGCCTACATATTATATATCGCACCTTTTGCTCCTCTGATTTAAATACTAGTTGTCTGGAATCCGCTTTAAGCGCGCTCAAATCAAGCCCTATTGCTTCTAAAAGCTTTACTGACGGCTCAAAGAGTGTTCCTTTTGGCACTGCAAAAGTTATAAAACTCTCCGAGTTCAAAAATAAAAAAACCTCCTCAAGTTCATTTTTCAAAAGAATGAAAAGCTTTGTGAAAACTCCGTTTTGCTATTTCATCTATTATCATTGGGAATTCATTTTCGAAGTTATTTAAAAAGCTTTTATCTACTAAATTTATGCTTTTCAAAAGTTCTACAGGAAAAGTTTTAAGTCTTACCAATAAATCGCTGTCATCAAAAACGGTTTTTTTATGTGAAGCTTTTAATATATCTTCCCATGAAAAAGAAGCATATTTAGATATTAAGTATATGTCAAAGATGTCTTTTGGATCATCTCTACCAATAACTGTTACTAATTTATTGCTTAGTATATTTTCTACATTATCTATCAAATAATTACCTGACACTACAACTTCTTTATGATAATAAGATACATCATTGACAAAGTCTAGTTGTAAAACATCATCAACTCTATACCGAGCAAAATTTTTTGACTCCAATTCAGTTGTCAGAGAAAATTGTTTTTGCAGCGCAATTTTAATATTTTTCACAGCAAAATAATACCTTTTTGAATCATTCGTAAAAAAATCTAAATCATCTGAATATCTCTTTTCCCAATAAAAACGATTCAAACAAGTTCCACCTGTCAAGTAAAACTCTCTCTCTACTTCAAAAACTACATCCATCACTTTATCCTGTAATAAATAAAGTTTCTTGTAATCTATACCAGCCATTTCAATTCACCTATCAAAAGAGGCTTATCAAAAAAATAAACTTCTACCAAGTTCTTGCGTCTAAAAGCGTGCTCATAATTAAAAGAAGGAACTTTATATGATTCAATAAGTCTTTTCAAGTCTTTTCTATCAAATATTTTTAAATCTTCAAACAATCTAGTGCTGTTCAGCAGAATTTTTTCAAATAAAAACTGCTTTTCCCTAAAATTATTGCTCTTTGCAAGCTTTTCTATTTCTTCTTCAGTAAAGTTATAATCCCAAAAGCAATCTCTTTTTATTCTTTTTAAGTCATACATTACACATATCCCCTATTTTGATTTCGGCCAGATGCATTATCAAAAAAATATTAAGCTCCTTATGATTAAATTTCATAAATAACTTCTTAATTTTTCAAAGGTTTTTTGAGCTATTCAACATAAACTACCCTTTTTATACCGTGTTGTTGTGCATATTGTTGTGCTTCCTCAAAACTACATTCCTCTAATTTTAGCTCTGCCTTAACTCCTTTTTCTCGAAATTCGTTAGCCTTTTTTATTGCTCCTATTAAGTTATCCTTTGACCATGCTACTAATACGTCAGCTCTGCTTTCGCTAGTGCTGTAAACAGCTTCCATCCTGCGCTGGTGTACCTCAAGCATTCTGTCAATGCTTAAAGCAAACCCAGTAGCAGGCAGTTCATATCCAAAATAACCAGTTAAACAATCATATCGTCCTCCACTAGAAATTGGTATACCTACTTCTAGAGTATATAATTCAAAAACCACGCCTGTATAATAGTCAAGCTTTGGCAAAAGCCCTAGATCAATAGTAACATAATTATGTACCCCATAGTGCTGTAAAGTTCCATAAACTTTCGACAAATTATCCAATGCCAAACGTGCTTTTTGGCTATCCAGTATTTCTAAAGCTTCAGATAATATTTCTTGCCCCCCCTGAAGAGATAACAGCTGCACAATGCGCTCTCGCTCTTCATTTGAAATATCTTTGGAATCCAGCTGCTCATTTAAAAGTACAAAATCTTTATTTTCAACTGCTTTTTTTATAGCTCTTACTTTAAATTTAGGTAAGTCCAGTTCAGCCATCAAACTATGAAATATCTCCACATTCCCTAGGCTCACTCTAAAATCCTTTAAGTCACATTCTTTTGCTGATTCAATTGCTAAAGCTATTACTTCAGCATCAGCCAGTGCACTTTTACTTCCTAGCAGCTCTACACCAGCCTGATAAATTTCTCTTTGCCTGCCCGCTAATGCTTCTTCATATCTAAAAGCATGTGAAAGATAATAAAACCTGAGAGGCAAAGGAGCTTTTCGCATCCGCGAAGCTACAAGTCTTGCAATTGATATTGTAGTATCGGGTTTCATAGCTACAACATGACCATTTCTATCCAAGAATTTATATAATTTATCTTCATCATTACTTGAAAATATCAAGTTTTCTGCATATTCAAAAGTAGGAGTTATGACTTCTTGATAACCCCACTTTTCTACTAACTGCGCAAATTTTTTTTCTAAGTTGCGCTTATATTTAGCTTCAGCAGGAAGCAAGTCTCTTACACCTTCAGGCAAACGCCCCAATCGCTGTGCGCACATAAGTTTTTAACCCCTACCTAAATAGAATAGAATAAAATTAAAACACGCTTTACACTAATCATACTAAAGTATTCTAACAAATGTCAATCAAAACAACGCTAACTGATTAGTTTCACTTATGCCATCAAGGCACCCATGCTGTTTTAACGCTTCAATGACAGTTTTTGGGACCCTAGCTCTGTTCTGCAAATCTTCTATAGAGGTAAACGCTGCTTCTTCTCTCGCTTTAGCTATCGACCTGGCTGCAGCTTCGCCAACCCCTTGCAGCGCAATTAAAGGCGGCAGTAGATCTTTACCAACTATCTTAAATTTAAGAGCGTCGGACTCCATTAAATCTACTCTTCTAAATTTTATGCCTCTTGCATACATCTCAAGCGCTACTTCGAGTACTGTGAGAAGGTTCTTTTCTTTCGTTGAAGCTTGCTGCCCTTTAGACTCTATTTGCTCTATAGCATTTAAAATCGCATGTTTCCCTTTAACCATGAGCTCTGCATCAAAATCATCTGCCCGAATGCTAAAATAAACAGCATAAAACTCCACAGGATAATTCACCTTAAACCAAGCAATTCTAAAAGCCATCACGACGTAAGCAGTAGCATGCGCTTTTGGAAACATATACTTTATCTTTCGGCACGACTCTATATACCAATCAGGCACGCCTAACTCTTCCATAGCTTTTGCATCTTCTTCTGATACACCTTTGCCCTTTCTCACTTTTTCCATTATTTTGAATGCTGTTTTCGGCTCCATACCTTTGTGGATGAGATATGTCATTATATCATCGCGAGCAGATATCGCCTCTGACAGCTTGCATATTCCATTTTTTATCAAATCTTGAGCATTGTTAAGCCACACATCTGTTCCATGCGAAAAGCCCGAGATCCTTATTAAATCGCTAAAAGTAGAAGGCTTTGTATCCGCAAGCATCTGACGCACGAATTTTGTGCCGAACTCAGGAATTGCATAAGTTCCCACCGCTGATCGTATTTCTTCTTCCTTCACTCCAAGAGCCTTTGTGCTGCTGAATAAGCTCAGCGTCTCTTTATCATCAAACTTTATAGTGCTCACATCAACTCCTGTCAAATCTTCCAGCATTTTGATGACCGTAGGGTCATCATGCCCCAATATATCCAACTTGACCAAACAATCATGGATAGAGTGATAATCAAAATGCGTAGTGATAACTCCGCTTTTCTTATCGTCAGCAGGATATTGAAGCGGTGTAACTTCATATACATCTATTTCTTTAGGCACCACCATTATTCCTCCGGGATGCTGCCCCGTCGTTCTCTTTACACCGGCACACCCCTTCACGAGCCGCTTTATTTCAGCCTCACGCTTTATAAGTCCTTTTTCCTCCAAGTATTTCTTCACAAACCCATAAGCAGTTTTTTCTGCAATGGTGCTTATTGTGCCTGCGCGAAATACATTTTTTTCTCCAAAAAGCTTTTCTGTGTATTTGTGTGCTTTAGGCTGATACTCGCCGGAAAAATTTAAGTCAATATCAGGTACTTTATCGCCTTCAAATCCCATAAATACTTCAAAAGGAATATCATATCCATCTTTTATCAAAGGTTCTTTGCAGTAAGGACAACTTTTATCTGGCATGTCTGCACCGCAGCCAAAACTGCCATCTGTTATAAATTCAGAATATTTACACTTCGGACAGCGATAATGCGGTGGCAGCGGATTTACTTCAGTTATGTTAGTTAAAGTTGCAACTAAAGACGATCCCACCGAACCACGAGAACCTACCAAATAACCATCTTCTAAAGATTTTTTAACTAACTTATGAGCTATTAAATACAAAACTGCAAAGCCATTTTCTATTATAGCTTTCAACTCTTTATCAAGCCTATTCTTCACTATATCTGGAAGTGGATCTCCATACAAGTCTTTTGCTCTACTAAGAGCCATGTCAGAAATTATCTTTTCTGCGCCTTCTATCTTTGGATGATAAGTATTTTGCGGCACTGGTGTCAGTTCCTCTATTTGTTCAGCTATTTTTAAAGAGTTAGCCACAACTACCTCATAAGCAGCATCTTTACCCAAATAACTGAATTCTTCCAACATCTCATCCGTGGTTTTAAAATACAAAGGTGCTTGATTGCCCGCATCTTCATAACTCTGACCGTGCATCAATATTTCGCGATAAATGGCATCTTCTGGATCCAAAAAATGAACATCTCCTGTAGCTACAACAGGTTTTTTGAACTGCTTTCCAAAATCATAAATAGTTTTATAAATATTCTTTAGTTCTTCTATGCTGTTTAGCTTTCCGCTTTTGACTAAAAATTCGCTGTTGGCTGCAGGCTGTATTTCTAAAAAATCATAAAACGATACAATTTCACTTATCTTTTCTTTAGATGCTCCTGATATAACAGCATCAAACAGTTCCCCTCTTTCGCAAGCTGTTCCGATTAGTAACCCTTCTCTATGAGCAATCAATGCGCTTTTGGGTATGCGCGGCTTTTTGTAGTAGTACTTTAAATGCGAAAGCGTTACCAATTTATATAAGTTCTTTAAGCCTACCTTGTTTTTAGCGAGTATAGTAACATGATAAGGTCTAAGCTTATCCAAATTCACGTTGACTGTAAGCTTGTTTATATCATTTAACTGCTTTATATTTCTATTTTCCTCATCGCATTTCTTAATCAAAGCTTTAAATACATCTGAAGCAGCTTTTGCATCATCCAATGCCCTGTGATGCTTTTCTAAACTCACACCCAAATAACTGCAAACCGTATCCAGCTTATGATTTTTCAAATTTGGTATCAAAGAACGCGCAAACAAAAGAGTATCGAGCACAGCATTATAAGGTGTGGTATTCAAATACTTATCAAAATGAACTCTTATAAACCCCATATCAAACGCTGCGTTGTGTGTAACCAAAACCGCGTCGCCTATGAATTCATAAAACTTCTCTAGCGCTTCTTTTGGCTTAAGCGCGTTTACAACCATGGAGTCATCAATGCCAGTAAGCCTTACTATTTCTGCTGGAATAGTTCGACCTGGATTTATAAAAGTAGAAAATTCATCTACAATCTCAAAGCCTTTTAACTTCACTGCACCTATCTCTATAATTTCATTCGAACTCGGTGTAAGACCAGTGGTTTCAAGATCAAAGACTACGAACTCCACATCTTGCAAGTTAACATCTTTCCACTTGCTTTCATCAAGCCTTTCTACAATAGGTATCCCATCATTTATCAAGTAGCCTTCTAACCCATAAATCACTTTTATTCCAGCTTTTTTAGCAGCTTTATAAGCTTCTGGAAAAGCTTGCACAACGCCGTGATCAGTAATAGCTATTGCTTTATGCCCCCACTCTGCAGCTCGCTTTATCGCATCGCTTACATCAAGCACACCATCCATAGCGCTCATTTTAGTATGCAGATGCAGCTCCACTCGTTTTTCTCTTGCATTATCGCATCTCTTCTCCTCTTGTATCAAATTCACATCCTTAAACAACAAAACCAGCTCTTGTGAATATCTATCATGCTGCACTGCACCGCCTATTTTTACCCAAAAGCCATCTTTGATTTTAGATATGTTTTCTACCTTTTCTTTTTCTAAGAACTGTTTAGCTGTTATAGAATCAGTGTTGTCAGTTATATTAAAAATAACAATATAGCGACCGCTTTTGAGTTCTTTTATTTCCATGCCGAATACGCGACCGCTTACCACTGCGTAGCGCTCTTCTTGTTGTAAATCCTTTATTTTCACAGGATCAGATTTTATGTGCTTTCCTAATACAACGCCGTTTTCCTCTCTAACTTCCTTATTTTTAGCAGAGCTAGTTTTGCTGTTTAATTTTTTTATGAATTCCCTTTCCATCTCTTGCTGCCACTTAGACTTAAGCATATCGGTTGTTTGATACACAAGTTCAATTTCTTTAAGTTCTGCAACTTCACTTAAAAAATATTCTTTTACTTTTGACAAAGTTTCTTCATCTAACAATCCATCTATCTCTTTATTTAAAAAAATTTTCCAAGCACATCTCTTTGTGTTTACGCGTACTTTAATGGTATTTTGAATTACGAGTTTTGCTAATTCCTCCATGTTGTCCACAGACAAACCACCACTTCTAAAATTGTTTTTTAAAGGTTATTTTTTAGACTTTTCTCACTAAATCTCACTTCTCACATCTCAAATTAAAGTATCTTACTCAACTTGACACAGTTTTCTTCTATGAGTTTAAGCATAACTCTCAAAACTTCTTCAGCTGAATTTGGCTTACCTATGGCTTTTGCTGCACGCGACATGTTTTCTAAAACGCTGCGATTTTTCATATGGTAATATATTTCACTCAACAAACGCTCAACATTGTTAATAGAAACTGCTGCACCTTGTTTCACCAAAAATCTAGCATTGTGTTCTTCCTGTCCCGGCACTGGTTTTATTATGAACAGCGGACGTCCTATCGCCATGGCTTCAGAACAGGTAAGTCCACCAGCTTTACCTGTTATCAAATCTACTGCTCCCATCAGTTCATGAATGTTATCCACAAAACCAAATATTCTTAACCTTTCACTTTCAACATTCATTCCAATCTTTTGCAATTTATATTTTAAAGCTTGATTGCGTCCACAAACTACCATCACTTGATAATCAGCATTATATCTTATAAGCCCTCTCACTATATCTTCTATAGGACCTACCCCTAGACCTCCGCTTATCACCAAAACAGCGGGACGCTTAACATTTAAACTCAACTTTTTCTTCAATACATTTTTCTCTTCAATTTCAGAAAACACAGGGTCGATTGGAATGCCTGTAACATGCACATCGAAATTATCATATCCGTGATTTTCAAAAGAAAGCTTAGTTTCTCCTGTAGCTACACAGTAACTCACATGGTCATAAATCCAATAAGGATGTATCTCAAAATCAGTAATAGTTGCTGTTATTGGAAAATTTATCATGCATTTTTGTTTTAAATTCGATAATACCCCTAACGGAAATGGATAAGTCGACAATATCACATCTGGTTTAAAAGAATTTATGAGTGAAAAGATTTTTTTTGATGCAAACCGATTAAAAAATTTATTGATTTGCAAAAGCCTCTCATTTTCCATCTGCCTGTATAAGTAACCATACGCAGATGGGGATATTTTGATCATCTTAGAATATGAGCCTGACACAGCTTTCTCCAACAAAGGGCTTATATATCTAAATGCATCTACCATCTGAACCTGTGCGCTTGGTAAACTCTTTTCTATTTGCTTTTGCACTGCCTGCGCTGCTCTTAAGTGCCCGTTACCAGCAGTTGCATAGAATATCAAAAACCTATTTGTATGATTCTTAGTTTTCAAATCTTTTTTTATTTTTTGCAAACTTTTCACTCTACTTCACCCAATCTCTTTTTTTTATATAACTCTTTCACTCAAACCTTTAAGTACATTTTTAACTAAATCTTTGTACTCGCCTGTCAGCCTATAATTTTCCTTTTCCCAAGGATTCGCTACACTTTTATTCTTGTTGCCATTGCTTCACATCCTCCAATACTCATCGTTAACCTTAAGCCAGTTTCAGCAAGCTCGTTTATCCTTTTCAATCAAGTCATTAACCTTCTTAACCGCTTCATCCACAGCTACATCAATTTTATTGCCAGTTTTTCGTTCATATATTTCAACTTGTTGATTCTTCACTGCGTTTTTACCAACTACGATTCTATAAGGATAGCCTATGAGATCTGCATCTTTAAATTTCACACCCGCGCGCTCGTCGCGGTCATCTATCACTGTCTCTATCCCTGAATTTATGAGTTCGTTGTATATTTTATTCGCTAAGTCCATCTGTTCTTCATCTTTTGTGCTCACCGGGACCACTACTACTTCAAACGGCGCAATTTGAACCGGCCATATTATGCCATTTTCATCGTGATTTTGTTCAACTGAAGCTGCCATCGTGCGGCTTACGCCTATGCCGTAGCACCCCATAATTATAGGCTTTTGTTTTCCATCTTCGTCTAAAAAAACAGCTCCTAAAAGCTTGCTGTATTTATCTCCTAATTTGAAAATCTGCCCTACTTCTATCCCTTTAGTTTCAACAAGCTCTGCCTGGCACTTAGGACACATCTCACCTGCTGTAACTGTGCGAATATCCGCTACGATATCCGTGTTGAAATCGCGTCCCGGTACTACATTCACAAGATGCGCATCCTTTTTGTTCGCACCCACAACAGCACTATCCATGTTAGCTACTTCTATGTCTGCTACTATCTTTACATTTTTAAGTCCTACTGGTCCTGCGTAACCAACTGGCGCATTTGTAGCTCGCTGTACAGTATCAGCATCAGCCAGCTCCAAAGTCAAACAGCCCAATACATTATATAGCTTCACTTCATTTAGTTCTCTATCCCCTCTTACAAGCGCTGCAACTACTCCTTTATCTGTTTTGTAAATTAAAGTTTTTATGAGTTTTGTAGCATCTACATTTAAGTAGTGTGTTACCTGCTCAACAGTATGTTTATCTGGAGTTTTAACCTCTTCAATTTGTTTAACTTCTTTTTCAACTTGTTTTTCAGCAGTATTTTTTACAACAGCTGGAACTTTCTCTACATTTGCAGCATAATCACACTTGCTGCAGTACAGCACTGTGACTTCTCCAGAATCTACTAACACTACAAACTCATGAGTGCTGCTGCCACCTATCGCGCCTGAATCTGCTTCTATTGCACGGAAATTCAAGCTTAACCGTTTAAATATATTAGTATATGCCTCATACATTTTTCCATAACTCTCATCTAAGCCTTTTTGATCTCGATCAAAGGAATACAAGTCCTTCATTATAAATTCTCGCCCTCGCATGAGCCCAAAACGCGGCCTCTTTTCATCGCGATATTTATTTGCTATTTGATATAAAAGCTGTGGCAGCTGCTTGTACGATTTGATTTCATTTGCTATGAGTGCAGTTATAACTTCTTCATGAGTAGGACCCAAACAAAAATCGCGGTTATGTCTATCTTTAAGTCTTATGAGTTCAGCACCATAAATATCCCAGCGCTTGGATTTAAGCCACAGCTCTGCTGGCTGCACTATAGGCATCAACATCTCCTGTGCGCCTTTTGCATTCATTTCTTCTCTGATTATATTTTCAATTTTTTTAATAACTCTAAGACCCAGCGGCAGGTAAGTGTAAATACCTGAAGCAACTTTGCGTATAAATCCCGCACGCAAAAGCAGCTTGTGGCTTACAACTTCAGCTTCTTTAGGTTCTTCTCTTAAAGTTGGAATAAACATTTGAGATATACGCATTTAAAGTCACCTCTAGTTAGATTTTAACAGTATTATTAATCAAATAGCCTTTTTCCCTACAAAAATTTTACACTATCCTAAATCTTCTCTATTTCTTTCACCAGTTCTTCTAAAAGCAAATGCTCTTTTACTTTCTTTATGACCTTTCCTTTGCGAAAGATGAGCCCGTACCTTTTGCCCCCTGCAATGCCTATATCAGCTTCTCTTGCTTCACCAGGGCCATTTACTACACAGCCCATAACTGCTACTTTGATGGATTTGTCTAAGTTTTCCAGTTTCCTTTCCACACTCGCTGCTAATGAGATGATGTCTATCTCCGTGCGGCCGCAGGTAGGGCACGATATTATTTCTACTCCACGCTGTCTTAAACCTAATGATTTGAGTATTTGATATCCCACTCTGACTTCATGTTTTGGATGTGCTGTGAGAGATACGCGTATAGTATTGCCCAAGCCCTCCGAAAGTAAAATCCCAATACCTACAGCAGATTTTACAGTGCCGTATTCCAGCGTGCCTGCTTCAGTAACACCTATGTGAAATGGGTAGTCAACTTCTTTCGCCAGCATTCTGTAAGCTTCCAACATAAGCAATATATTTGAAGCTTTAACTGACACTTCAATATCAAAAAAATTCAAGCTTTCTAAAATCTCTATATGCCCAAGCGCACTTTCAACCATAGCCCTTGCGTTTACTCCGCCGAATGACTTCACAAGCCTTTGATCCAAAGAACCTGCATTCACCCCTATGCGAATTGGAATTCCTTTATCTTTAGCAGCCTCCACTATTTCACGCACTTTGTGCTTAAGCTTTATATTGCCGGGGTTTATGCGCAAGCCATCAACGCCTGCTTCTACTGCCATAAGCGCCAAACGATGGCTGAAGTGAATGTCAGCCACAAGCGGTATGGAAATTTGCTCTTTTATACTTTTAAGCGCTTCGGCAGCTTCTTCATCAGGCACAGCCACTCTTATTATTTCACACCCTGCTTTCTCAAGCTCATGTATCTGCCTTACTGTTGATTCAATATCTCGCGTATCAGTGTTTGTCATAGACTGAACTGAAATTGGAGCATCTCCACCAATAGCAACATCTCCTACATAAATTTTCTTAGTCTTTCTCCTTTTTATCATAATTTTACTTGCCACCTTTAGGCTGCTTATTCCAATAATGTTCTTATATCGTCAAATGTGACTACAATTACAAGCAATATCAGTAATCCAAAACCTATCATGTGAATAAAATTCTCTTTAGCAGGATCTATAGGCTTTCCTCTTAACTTCTCTATCAATAAAAATACAAGTCTGCCGCCATCCAATGGTGGTATGGGGAACAAATTGAAAAGACCAACATTAATTGACAAAAATGCTGTTAGCTGCAACAATTGAAATAATCCTGTCTCCGCAGCACCTCCTATAAAGGACACGATTTTAACAGGCCCAGCCAAATCAGGTGGCTCTATACCAGCTATCATCTTGCCCAAAAGCACTACTATCATTACGCTTACATTAAATGTAACTTCTATACCTTTTAAGACAGCTGCAAATGGATTTAACCGCTCTGTTGTTGCTTTATTTGGATCTGGCTTAATTCCAATTATATAGCGCCCGTCTTCATTTAACTTTGGAACAACCGTTTTTTCATAAACAACTCCATTTCTTTCAAACCTTAAAATTATTTCTTTACCAGCGCTTTTGTTTATCTCTTCAGTAAGCTCAGTCCAGTTATCTACAGGAACAGAATTTACTTTTAATATTTTATCTCCTGGCTCAAGACCAGCAAGTGCTGCTGGAGAATTTTCAACAACCCCTCCAATATGAGATGACGGCACAGTGAGCCCATACACCATGTATATTATCGCTAGCAGCAGAGCAGCAAGCACAAGGTTCATAAGCGGACCCGCTACTATAACCCAAAATCGCTGCCATATGCTCTTTTTGTTAAATGAGTACGGTGCATCATAATCACCAGCATCCTCTTCTGGATCCATCCCTGCCATCCTTACATAACCGCCAAGCGGAATAAGCCTTAAGCTGTATAGCGTATCTCCGCGTTTAAAACTAAAAACTTTAGTCCCAAAGCCCACACTGAATTCATATACTTTAATTCCAACATATCTAGCCATCATGAAATGTCCCAATTCATGAAAAAGTATCAGCAAAACAAACACAAATACTACCGCGACAAAAGTTAACATAATATCTTTGCTTCCTCCCTTGCCCATTTATCCGCATCTAAAATTTGCTTAAGATCTGGATTAAAAACAGCAGTATGCTTCGACATCACTTTGCTTACAATTTCGTATATATCTGTAAATTTTATTTCATTATTTAAAAACCTATTGACTGCAACCTCATTTGCAGCGTTTAACACCGCCGGCATAGTCCCCCCTGTAATTCCTGCTTGATATGCCAGCTTAAGACACGGAAACTTTTCATAATCTGGATCTTCAAAAGTCAACTGTTTGATCTTTGATAGTTTAAGCTTTGGTAAATCATTTGTCCAGCGTTCGGGATAAGAAAGCGCATACTGTATAGGTATTCGCATATCTGGTATGCCTAAATGCGCTATAACTGAACCATCTACAAACTCAACCATGGAATGCACAATGCTCTGAGGATGTACAACAACTTCAATGTCATCAAAATCTATATCAAATAACCAGCGCGCTTCTATAACTTCCAGTCCTTTGTTCATCAGCGTAGCTGAATCAATTGTAATTTTATTTCCCATATTCCAATTTGGGTGATTTAGCGCCATCTCACGGGTTACTGATTCCATTTCTAATATTGACATCTGCCTAAATGGTCCGCCGGAAGCTGTCAATATGATTTTAGATACTGACTTATCATCATTTTTTATGCACTGCCAGATAGCAGAATGCTCGCTGTCAACAGGATATATGTTGACCCCCTTTTCCCTTGCAGCTTCCATAACTAAATGTCCTGCAGCAACAAGGGTTTCCTTATTTGCTATTGCTATATCTTTTCCTGCCTCTATTGCTTTCAAAGTAGGTGTAAGCCCCACAGTGCCTGTAACTGCATTCAACACTACATCACATTCATCAAAAGCAGCTACTTCTTCTAAGCCTTCCTGCCCATATGTAACTTCAAAGTTAAAGCTATCAGTTAGCAACTTCTTCAACTTCAAAGCGTCCTCTGAACTAGCTACCGCCACAATTCCAGGAGTAAATTTTTGTATTTGTTCTGCTAAAAGTTCAACATTGTTACCTGCAGCAAGTGCTACTATCTGTAATTTATCTTTGTTATTTAAAACTACATCTAATGCTTGACGTCCAATAGAACCAGTGCTGCCCAATACAGCTATTCGCTTCACTTTCAAAACACGCTCCTAAGCTTAAAATTTTAGAAAAAGCTAAAAAACAGCAAAATAGTTTTTTAACAGGATTTTATAGGACGCTTTACTTTACGTTAGGCAACATATTGCTAGCTTTCAAAACTGCTTGAACTGCTATCAAACAGATAGGACCGATCACAAGGCCTAATACTCCCAGTAATTTCAAACCAGCATACATTGAAATAAGCACAGGCAGTGGATGCAAGTTTAAATTAGCTGCTACTATTCTAGCTTCAGAAAAGCCACGCACTGAAAAAATAACTGCATACAAAATTAAAAGCTTAATTCCCATTGCAATATCCCCTGTTATAAACATCCAAATTGTCCATGGAAATATAACAGTTGCAGGGCCTATAACAGGCAACATATCACACAATCCAATCAACAAACCCATAGTAACCGCGTATTCTGCACCTATTATTTCAAGCCCTATTATACTGATTATTGTCGTCATAGTAACTAATATAACTATTGCTTTTAAATAAGACCAAAACGCCCATAGCACTTCACGGGATATTTTAACAATGCGCTCGCCATATGGAACGGGCAAAACTTCAATGCAAAAATCAATTATTCGTTGTTTATCCTTTGATATGAAATAAATAGCCAGCAGCATGACAATTACAAATATAACTGCGTTTGGAAGCAAAGAAATAAAAGCAGCTAAGTAATTTACAATAACTTCCACGGCTGTTTGAAGCATTCCAATTAGCTGAGTCGCTACATCATGTAAATACAGCACAGCATCTTCTGGCAATTCCTCATATATATTCATCACTGCTGGCATCATCTGATTTATATACATTTTAATCTCTTTTGTTAAAACAGGTATTTCAGCTGATAAATATGTAAGCTCTTTTACTAGCTGAATTATGAGTAACGTTAAAACCCCACCTAAAGCACCAAAAATTAAAAACATTGTAAGTAAAACCGCTATACTCCTTGGCATCTTTAAGCGATTTTGTAAAAAACTCACAATAGGTTCCATCATAAACGCAGCAAATATAGCTATGAGAAATGGCAACAGCAATGGAAATGCAAGCACAGCTAATTTAAGAAGCGCTGCTATTGCAAGCAATGTTAAAAGTCCCGCACTTGTAAACACTATTAACTTTATAGCAGTTTGATATTTCGCATTAACCATTTTCTACCTCATTTCAAATTATAAATACCATCACAAAATAATACACAAGCGGTGCTGATAACAACATGCTGTCAAAGCGATCCAGTACTCCCCCATGCCCTGGTATAACTGTACCTGAGTCTTTAATCTTAGCTTGACGTTTTAACGAAGAAGCTACTAAGTCACCCAGCTGTGCAAGCACAGCTATTAATATTCCCAGTAACAACATTATAACAAAGAAAGAAGATATTGTCACAGCATCAAAGAATATATATGCTGCAATCAGAGTTCCGATAACCGCACCGATTAACCCTCCAACAGCACCTTCAACAGTCTTGTTGGGGCTTATGTCAGGTGCCAGTTTACGCTTCCCAAAGTACCTGCCTATAAAATAAGCAAAAGTATCGCTTGTCCATGTGCTCACTATCATCAGAAGTAACCAATATCTTCCGTCAGGCAAAGTGCTCAGCAAATATACATAAGCAAACAAACTCAAGTAAATAGTAGTGAACATGCCTGCAGCAGCATCTTGAAATCTGTATTTTGGATAATTTATAGCCATTAAAAGTAAATGCAAAATCACTAACACAGTAAAAACAATACCTGTAAAGTGCCATTCTTTTAAATAAGCAATTGCCAACAATACTAGTGCTCCAAACAATGTCAAAAAAATATTTGGAAAAATATTTAGCCCTCGAAGCATTCTCAACATTTCAAAAACACCTTTAATTACTATCAGCATAACCAAAAACATCAATATTAATCCGCCATACCAAGCTGCACCAATGATAAGCGGAATGCCGAAAATAGCGCTGATAATTCTTAAGCTTAGCATCTAGTTAGTACACACCTTTCAAAGCAATAGTGTAATGCAATAATGCAGTAAACAAAAGCCAAGAGATTATTTATCTTTTTTAGGCACTCCTCCAAATCTTCGTTCTCTTTGCTGAAACTCATATATAGCTCTTAACATATCTACTCTTCTAAAGTCAGGCCACATAACATCTGTATACCAAAACTCAGTATAAGCAAGCTGCCATATCAAAAAATTAGAAATTCTATAATCTCCAGCAGGTCTAATCAAAAGGTCAGGATCAGGCAATTCTTTAGTATACAAATGATCAGATATCAATTTTTCATCTATCTCTTTTATTTCAATAATGCCACCTTGAATCTTTTTGCCAATTTTTCTCATTGCATCAACCAATTCTGCACGCCCGCCATAATTCAATGCCAAATTAAAATTCAGCCCTGTGTTTTTGCTGGTAAATTCAACAGCATATTTTACTGCTCTTTGACATTTTTCTGGCAACTCGTGTATTCTACCTATAGCTCTAATCTTAACTTTATTTTTGTTCAGTTCTTCCACTTCTTTATAAACATACTCTACGAGCAAATTCATCAAAGCATCTACTTCTTCTTTTGGCCGCTTCCAATTTTCAGTTGAAAATGCATATACAGTAAGAACAGGTATTTTGAGTTCACTACAAGCTTTTACAATGTCACGCAAAGCTTCAACTCCAGCTCTGTGACCATATGCTCTTAGCATTCCACGTTTTGTAGCCCAACGCCCGTTGCCATCCATTATTATAGCTATATGTTTAGGTAGACGACTAAAATCTATATTTTTCATCAAATACTCATACTTTTTTTCATTATAGCCCATCTCTTTGTTTTTAAAAAAATTAAAGAGCTTTTTTATCATAATACTTACCCTTTCAAATATAAAATTGACAGCATCGAGTTAGTATAGATTCCTATTCACAATCTTACGCTACCTGTAAAATTATAAAACACAAAATAACCCCCCAGTCAAACTAGGGGGCTTAAAAATTATTTTTTTTATATTTGTATAACATCCTTTTCTTTTTCAGCTAAAAGCATGTCTATTTCTTTTATGTATTTATCAGTAAGCTTTTGGACTCGCTCTTGAGCTTTTTTAAGCTCATCTTCTGATATCAAACCTTCTTTTTGAGCAGATTTGATTTCATCATTTGCTTCGCGCCTTACATTTCTAACAGCCACACGACCATCTTCAGCCTTTTTCTTCACAATTTTTACAAGTTCCAATCTTCTCTCTTCAGTCAAGGGTGGAATTGCAAGCCTTACTACTTCACCATCGCTTGTAGGGTTGATTCCCAAATCCGACTTCATTATAGCCTTCTCAATTTCAGGAAGAACTGACTTATCCCACGGCTGAATGACGATAAGTCTAGCTTCAGGCACTGTGATATTTGCTAACTGATTTATGGGTGTAGGCGCACCATAGTAATCCACAAATATTTTTTCAAGCAAAGCTGGAGTAGCCCGTCCTGTCCTCAAAGTATTAAACGCATTTTTTGTTTCCGATACACATTTCTTCATGCGCTCTTCTGCTTCCTTTATGACATCCTCCACCAACACTACTCACCTCCAATATAAGTGCCTATTTTTTCACCCAATATCGCCTTTTTTATATTGCCTTTTTGTGTAATATTAAATACAATTATAGGTATTTTGTTATCCATACACAATGAAGTAGCAGTTGCATCCATTACTTGTAAACCTTTATTTAAAATCTCAATATAACTCATTTTATCAAACTTCTTCGCTAAATCATTTTTCAGAGGATCATCGGAATAAACCCCTTCAACCTGTTTAGCCATCAAAATAACCTGTGCTTCAATTTCTGCAGCTCTTAGAGCTGCAGCAGTATCGGTAGAAAAGTAAGGATTTCCAGTACCTGCTGCAAATATAACCACTCTGCCTTTTTCCAGATGACGTATTGCACGCCGCCTGATATATGTTTCTGCTACTGCTCGCATTTCAATAGCAGTTTGAACCCTGGTATCCACATCAAGATTTTCCAACGCATCCTGTAATGCTAGAGCATTGAGCACCGTTGCCAGCATGCCCATATAATCCGCAGTTGCTCTATCCATACCTTTAGCACTGCCAGCAACTCCACGCCAGATATTCCCGCCACCTACTACAATAGCCACTTGTACTCTCATTTCAACTACTTCTTTAACCTGTTCAGCAATAGAATAAGCCACTTCAGGATCAATACCATAGCCTTTTGACCCAGCCAGCGCCTCACCAGAAAGCTTCAGCACTGCTCGTCTGTATTTAGGTGTCATTGATTTTAAACCCCCAGTCTGATTTAAATCCTAATAACCACTATTACAGGATGATAATTATTTTTTCACCTGTGACATAACTTCATCAACAAAGTCATCTTTTTTTTCAATGCCTTCACCTAATTCAAATCTCACAAATCTGCGCACCACTATATTTTCGCCGATCTTAGCAATCTTTTCATTTACAAGTTGCTGCACAGTTATATCTGGATTTTTAATAAAGGGCTGATCAAGTAGACAGATTTCTTTATAATACTTCTCTATTCTACCCTGCACCATTTTTTCCACAATATGTTCGGGCTTGCCTTCATTCAATGCTTGTGCTTTTAAAATTTCTTTTTCCTTTTCTATAACACTCTCAGGCACATCTTCACGCCTTACATATTCAGGTTTTGCAGCAGCAATTTGCATTGCAATATCTTTAACCAGCTCTTTAAACTCATCAGTTTTAGCAACAAAATCAGTTTCGCAGTTTACTTCTACCAATACCCCAATTCTGCCATCTCCATGTATATATGAACTAACAACACCCTCAGCAGCTACTCTGCCTGCTTTTTTCGCAGCTGCTGCAAGTCCTTTCTCCCTCAACAGATTCACCGCTTTATCAATATCGCCACCTGCTTCTGCGAGTGCTTTTTTGCAATCCATCATGCCTGCACCTGTGCGCTCTCTCAGCTCTTTAACAAGCTTTGCAGGAATATTGGACATAAACAGCTCCTCCTATTCTTTTTAATGTAATGTATATCATTCACCTAATATATTTTCATTTATTGCGTAAACTCATGCTATATATCCAAAATAATATCAAAAAAATGGGGCAGGAGATTTCAACAAATCCCCTTACCCTCAATTCAAGCTGTGTTTTCGCTAGCTTGTTCCATTTGTTCGCCTTGTTTTCCTTCTAAAACAGCATCAGCTATTTTGCTCGTTAAAAGCCTTATAGCACGTATAGCATCATCATTCCCAGGTATAACATAATCTATCTCATCTGGATCACAATTTGTATCAACAATAGCTACTATAGGAATGTCCAATTTTCGAGCTTCTGCCACTGCAATTTTTTCTTTCCTAGGGTCCACTATAAATACAGCATCCGGCAAACGCTCCATATTTTTTATGCCACCTAAAAATTTATTTAACTTTTCCTTTTCATGAAGAAGCTTTGCAACTTCCTTTTTAGTTAAGCTTTCAAACAAACCTTCTTCTTCCATTTTTTCTAATTCATGCAGCCTATCTATGCGCTTGCGTATAGTAGAAAAGTTTGTCAACATCCCACCTAACCAGCGCTGATTGACATAATACATTCCACAGCGCTCTGCTTCCTCACGAACGGCTTCTTGAGCTTGTTTTTTAGTGCCAACAAACAGCACTATACCTCCGTCTGCTGCTAATTTTTTGACAAAGCGATATGCTTCATCCATTTTTCTTACTGTTTTTTGCAAATCAATAATGTAAATTCCATTTCTGTCAGTAAAAATGTACTTTGCCATTTTAGGGTTCCAACGTCTAGTCTGATGGCCAAAGTGAACCCCTGCCTCCAAAAGCTGCTTCATCGAAACTACTAGCATTATAAACCTCCTCCTATTTATTGGTTTTTAACCTCCGCTGCAGTCATCTTCTGACAAGACTGTTTTTTTACCAAAACAGCACCCTTGTCAAAATCATACAGCGTGTGTAATGTATATTATTGTTAAACAAAACACCGTCAAGTATAATAACATAAATCACGTATTAAGACAAGATC
>JAJOKN010000011.1:0-4311 GCA_021129815.1 Desulfotomaculum sp.
GCAAAAACTGTTATAATTTTAATTAAAAATTTAAAAAATTTAAATTTTAAAAGGAGGAAGAAAGAAATGGAACACCCTACTCACACAGAGATTATATTTGCAGATAGCAAAGAAGAAGCAGAAGAAAAATACAAGGCACTGAATATCAAGCCTGATCATGATTCAAACCCAAGGATCGTTGCATTAAAAGTGCTAGAAGAAGAGGATTTTGATATAAATTCAGATATAAATTTGATTGGGGAAGTATCAGTAGGTCCTCCAATAATGGAGAAAATTCGTACCAATCCTGAAAAAGCTTATGTGGTGTATTATATGGAAAAAAAAGAATAAAAAGCCTGCTTCTGTCATGAGCAGGCTTTTTTGCTTTTATTCCTCATTTTTCTTTTTAAACTTTTCTAACTCTGCTACAGGAAAAGCAGCTTTTCTTTTTTTATCGTAAATACAGTGCAATATTGCAAGCAACACTGCGGTTGCAACACCTGCTGCGTAAGATATTTCTAAAATCAATTTAAAACAAACCTCCTTTCTAATTAGTTTGCTTGAATGAACTAATGTACACGCATCATATATCTTATAGCAATTTTAACTTCCTTGAGTTCTTCTTCACTTAAATAACAATCACACTTTGGGCATTTTATTATTATCCTATTTAAGACTTCTTGTGCATTTAACTTAAAAGTTTCATTGCCTTCAGGACAAGTTAACTCAACATCAATTGCACTCATTTTTATCTCTCCTTCTATCTATTCAACATTATACTAGGTGTAGTTTAACAATGTCTAGTGAATATCTTGTTATCACAACAAAAAAACTATATAATTTTAAAGGTCAAACTAACATTAACACAAAGAAAATATCAAAAATATAAGCGAGAGAGAAGAGTAATGCTTAAATTTCCAATACCTTTTGGAGCTAGAATTATCAAAACTGGACTTGCAGTGGGCATATCTGTATATCTAGCAGATTTTTTTTAACTTAGAACCAATCATTTTTGCTGCTATCAGTACTATGCTCAATATACAGCCTTCCATCTATCAATCTTTTGAAAATGCTGTAAAACAAATAATGTCTCATGTATTATCAGTTTCTATTGCACTATCATTTGGTTATTTGATAGGATCAGGACCTGTTGAGATGGCTATTGTCACTATGCTTGTTATTTCTCTTAACAAAAAGTTCAATATGCAAAACTACATCGTGATGGGAGTAGTAGCTGCTGTATTTGTGCTTGATGCTCCGCAGAATGAATTTTTGTCACATGCCATAACCCGTTCATATGCAATTTTCCTAGGTTTAGCAGTGGCTTTAAGTGTTAACTTATTCATTGCTCCACCAAGATATAAAGACAGATTGGTTGAGAGTTTAAAAGAGCTTAACTCTAAAACAGTGAATTTATTTCAAAGCAGTGTGGAGAGGTTTATAAATTTAAAAGCGCTAGATGATAAAGAGTTGAAAGAAGAGTATTCAAAAATTGATGAGCTGTTCAAAAAGAGCAACAATTTTTTAACGTTATACAAAAAGCAATTTAGCAGGGATTCAGAAAAAGAGCGAGAATTTTATATATACAAAATAAGAAGGATGAAGTGGATAATCATGAACTTAAAAGTTGCTATGTGTCAAATGGAAGTAGTTCCTGCAAGACCAGATATAAATACCAGAACCATGTTAAATATGATTTCCAAGGCACGTGAGGAAAAAGCTGATATTGTTATATTTCCTGAAATGTGTATTCCAGGATACCTGATTGGAGATACGTGGGAGCGTTTGTCTTTTTTAAGGGATTGTGAAGAGTACGGTATGGAAATTGTAAGAGCTTCTCGTGATTTAGTAGTTATGTTTGGAAATGTAGGAGTGGATTGGAATAGAAAAAATGCAGACGGTCGAGTGAGAAAATACAATGCTTTTTTTATTGCACAAGACGGCAAGCTCATAGGAGATGATAATTTTTTATATCCTTTTAGAATTAAGACTTTACTTCCTAATTATAGAGAGTTTGATGATGAGCGTCATTTTTACAGTCTTTTAAAATTATCTTTAGAATGCAACAAAAGCATAGATGAACTTTTAACTCCTGTTTATGTTTCTGTAAAAGGCTGTAGAATAGGAGTAGGGTGCTTCATTTGTGAAGATAACTGGGATGAAAATTATTACATAAAGCCTATTGAACATATAATAAAAAAAGAGAACGTGCAGTTATTAGTGAATATATCGAGCTCTCCTTTTTCTATATATAAAAATCATAAGCGCAACAAGCTTTTCTCTCAGCATGCTAAAAACAGCGGTATACCTCTTGTATATATAAACAATGTGGGCATACAAAACAACGGCAAAACTGTATATGTTTTTGACGGCAGCAGTGCTGTTTATGACTGTGAAGGAAATATTGTGTTTTGTCAAGAGCCTTTCTGTTCAAGGATGGATATTGTAAATTTAAGTCTCAATTCAAAAGATAGAAATCCTTGTGTAAAGCCCAAGCACTATACAGATATTGAATATATCTATAAAGCGTTGCACTACGGAATAGAAAAGTTCATAAAATCTATTGGGATAAGTAAAATTGTAATAGGTGTATCTGGCGGCATAGATTCATCAGTGAGCGCTGCTTTGTATTCAAAAGTTGTTGGAAGTGAAAATGTGCTTTTAGTAAATATGCCCAGCAAGTACACTTCAAAAACTACGCAAAATCTTGCTAAAACTTTGGCAAAAAATCTTGAGTGCAAGCTCATATCAATACCTATACAACATGTAGTGGATTATACGATAGAGCAGATTAAAAGCGCTGAAGTGGTTGTGAATAACACAGAAAATACAATGTGCTTTAATATAGACACCAATGTGATAGACAATATTCAGGCGCGTGATCGCTCAGCAAGGCTTCTGGCAGCAATAGCTGCTGCTGTAGGGGGCGTGTTTACGTGCAATGCTAACAAAACAGAACTTACAGTTGGGTACTCAACATTGTATGGGGACCATGCAGGTTTTTTTGCAGCCTTGGCTGATTTATGGAAGCATCAGATATATGAGTTGGCAAAACACCTGAATAAAGAGGTTTATGGACGAGAAGTGATACCGCAGGGTATAATGGATTTGATTCCAAGCGCTGAGCTAAATCCTGAACAATCAGTTGATGAAGGCAAAGGCGATCCTCTGATATATAACTATCATGACTATTTATTTAAAGCGTTTGTTGAAATGTGGAACAGGGCAGATCCAGAAGATATTTTGACTTGGTATATTGATGGTACATTGGAAGAAAGAATGGGATTAAAAGAAGGGATAATAAATAAAGTTTTTAGCAGTGCTCATGAGTTTATAAAGGATTTAGAAAAATGGTGGGGGTTATTCAACGGATTGGGATTAGCTAAGAGAATTCAAAGCCCTCCAATATTGGCAGTGAGCAGAAGAGCCTATGGGTTCGATTACCGCGAATCTCAAAATGGCGTATATTTTAGCAAAAGGTATCAAAAGCTTAAAGAGCAAATTTTAAATAAAAGGAGCATGTAGATAATGACATTAAAAGTAGGAGTATTGTGCGGTGGAAAGTCTGCAGAAAGAGAAATTTCATTAAAAAGCGGCGAAGCAGTATTTAAGGCGTTGAAAACAAAGGGATACAATGCTGTAAAGATAGATCCTGCTGATTATGATTTTATTGAACGGATAAAACTAGAAAATATAGATGTGGCATTCATTGCTTTACATGGGAAATACGGTGAAGACGGAACTGTTCAAGGTTTTTTTGAAATACTGGGAATACCATATACCGGTTCAAAAGTTCTAGCAAGTGCAGTTGCTATGAACAAGGTGATGACTAAAAAAATGTTTGTTTCTTCTGATATACCAACACCTAAGTTCTGTACTTATACTCTTGAAGAAATAAACAATTCAGGTTTAGAAGAGATTTGTAAAAACATAGCAAAAGAATTTTCATTTCCACTTATAGCAAAAGCACCAAATCAAGGCTCAACGATAGGCGTTGTATTGGTGGAAAATATAGATGCATTGCCCAATGCATTAGAAGAAGCTTTAAAATATGATAAAATTGTGATGATTGAGCAATTTATCGAAGGTACAGAGGTAACAGTTCCAATAATAGGTGGTTGTGATTTAAAGGTTTTGCCCCAAATAGAAATTGTACCTGCTGGAAAGCTGTACGATTATAACGCAAAATATGTAAAAGGTATGAGTAAACATATAATACCACCTAGATTGCCAGATGAGTGTTTAAAAAGAGTTTCAGAGCTTGCGCTTTGTGCTTACCGCGCAATTGGCTGCGATGGAGTTGCACGCATAGATCTTATAGTAACCACACAA
>JAJOKN010000011.1:4321-26850 GCA_021129815.1 Desulfotomaculum sp.
AAAAAAATTGAGATGGAGGGGGTAAAATATGTCTATGTGTTGTAGCATTTGCGGAAGATTGATAGAAAAAAAAGAAGATGAAACACCAAGCGGTGATTGGCTTGAAGAAGCTTTAGCGTTAAAGCCTAAACAAAAATCAACTGTTTTTTGCCAGATGTGTGAGGCAAAGTTGAGAAAGGAAGCAGATGATTCTCAAAAACCCAGAAAACCTATGTGATAGGAACAAAGGTTTTTAGGAGTGAATGAGTTTATGTTCGTAATTCTTGATAGTATTATAACTGCAAAAGACATTAAAAGTATAACAAAGAAAAAAAAAGAAAGTGTGGAGGTGTGATTTTTGTTCAAGAAATATTATTTGTATGCAGCAATTGCTGCAGTGCTGGTTTTGCTATTTGGCATATCACAGGCATTGGCTGCACTCTATGTGGATTGGCTGTGGTTCAAATCGCTTAACTATCAGGAAGTTTTTCTCACAGCTTTGTTCAGCGAAATAACTCTTAAAATTGTAACGGGCATATTGTTTTTTGTGTTTTTGTTTGTAAACTTAGCTTTTACACAGCGCTTTATATTGCAAAAAGTAGAAGAGCTGAAAAATCGACTTAGAGCAGCTGTTTTTGAGGAAAAAGTAATTGATATGCAACAGCCTATCGATCAGATTGAACAGTGGGTTAAGCTTATAACTAAGCGTTCTCTAACTGCTGTATTCCTGCTGCTCAGCATTGCATTGGCTTTTATAACCAGCAGTGCTTTTAGTGGAGATTGGATAATAGTACAGAAATTTTTAAACAGCACCCTTTTTAATGTTGCAGATCCCATCTTCCAAAAGGATATATCTTTTTATGTGTTTGAGTTGCCATTTTATAAGTTTTTATTGAGCTTTGCCATATGGACAATTGTAGTCACTGCATTAATTTTAGGCTTGGTTTATATTGTGGCTGAAATGTTATCAAGCGGCGACAGGTTTGGATTATTCAAATCAACGCAAGTGCGCTTGCATATATCGGTATTAGCAGGTTTGTTTTTTGTGTTTAAAGCCATTGGGTTTTACTTAAATCGATATAATCTTTTATTTAACGATGAAGGCGTAATCTATGGCGCTGGATTTACAGATGTTAATATAACAATGTTAGCACTTAAAGTGCTTGCAGTATTGTCTTTTATAACTGCAGTTATAATTATAGTAAATGTTTTTATGAAGAAATTTAACTTTGTAGTTTACAGCGTTGCAGGCTTAATTGTGACAGCTGTTATTTTAAACGGCATAGTTCCTTCTCTTGTTGAGCGTTTTATAGTTTTGCCGAATCAGTTCAACAAGGAAGAACCTTACATTGCTCACAATATCAAATATACGAGAAAAGCGTATGATTTGGAAAAAATTGAAACTCACAGTTTTCCTGCAAATCAAAAGCTGTCAATAGAAGATATACAGCAAAATAGCGCTACTATTAATAATATAAGACTATGGGATGACAGACCTCTTAAGCAGACATATTCACAGCTGCAGGAGATGAGATTGTATTATGAGTTTGTGGACATAGATATAGATCGATATATAATAGACGGCGAGCTAAGACAAGTAATGCTTGCAGCTCGTGAATTAAATCAAGAAAAGCTGCCTGCTCAAGCGCAGACTTGGGTTAACCAGCGTTTAGTTTATACACATGGTTACGGAATTACTATGAGTCCAGTCAATGAAGCAACTGCTGTGGGATTACCTAAGTTTTTCAAAAAGGATATACCGCCTAGAGGGAGTGATGATATAGTAATTAAGCGTCCTGAAATATACTTCGGTGAACGCACAGACCAATATGTAATTGTAAATACAAAGACTAAAGAATTCAACTATCCATTGGGAGATCAAAACGTTTTTACCACTTATAAAGCTGACAGCGGAATAAATATTGGGAACTTTTTAAACAGAGCTATAATTTCCTATGTGTTATCTGACTACAAGATAATGTTTTCAGGCGATATAACACCTGAAAGTCAAATACTCATGCACAGGAATATTAGAGAACGTGTACCTAAAATTGCACCATTTTTGATGTATGACGGCGATCCTTATATTGTAGTAAACAATGATGGAAAGCTTTACTGGCTTTGGGCTGCTTATACCGTTACAGATATGTTTCCTTATTCTGAGCCATTTCACGAGGATTTAAATTATATAAGAAATTCTGTAAAAGTAGTTATAGATGCTTACACTGGCAAGGTAGATTTTTATATCGTTGATGAAAATGATCCGCTTATTAAAACTTACAGCAAAATTTTCCCTGATATGTTTAAAAAGTTGGATGATATGCCTGAAGGTTTGCGTTCTCATATTCGCTACCCTAAAGACTTGTTCAAAGTTCAGGCACAGATGTATGCGAGTTATCACATGGAAAATACGCATATATTTTACAACAAAGAAGATAAATGGGAGATAGCCACTGAAATAGTTGGTGGAGAAGAAGTTAAAATGGACCCTTATTATACTATTATTAAACTTCCTGGATGGGAAAAGCCTGAGTTTGTTCTAATACTTCCATTCACTCCCACTGATAGAAAGAATATGATAGCCTGGTTGGCAGCACGATCAGATGGAGAAAATTATGGAAGGCTTTTATTGTATGAATTTCCAAAGCATAAGCTGATATATGGGCCTATGCAAATTGAAGCTAGAATTAACCAGGATGGCGATATATCTCAGCAACTCACTTTATGGGATCAACGTGGTTCATCAGTTATACGCGGCAATCTTTTTGTTATCCCCATAGAAGATTCGATACTATATGTTGAACCGTTGTTTTTACAAGCAGAAAAAGGTAAAATGCCAGAGCTCCGCAGAGTTATAGTAGCTCATGGGGATAAGATAGTTATGGAGCCGACATTGGAGCAAGCGCTGCAGCGTTTATTTGGGCAGCAAATCATAGCACCGGATGAAGAAGAAAGGCTTGAAGCAGAACCAATTATGGAAATAAGCGATTTAATCAAACGCGCTGTGGAACTGTATGATGAATCATATAGAGAGTTGCAGCAAGGAAACTGGGCGGAATATGGAAGGCTGCAAGAACAGTTGAGAGAAATATTAGGTCAACTTGAAGAAAGCCTTGGAAAACAAAAAGATTCTGATGAAGGGGTTGCGGTAATATAAAGCACTAACTTTATGTAGTCAAAATGAAGTTTTTATTTAAAAGGTGTTTTGTGTAATGGTATATAATTATACAGAACTGATGGTGCGTCAATATTTGGACAGCATATTAAAAGAATATAAGAAGAATAACCCAAACATGTGCACCTGCGAATTGTGCAAACAAGATATTATCGCGATAGCTCTAAACAATTTAAGTACACGTTATGTTACTACAGAGAAGGGACGTATAATTAACCAGGTGCTTTTAGAACAAATAGACCAAAAAGCTGAAATTATAACTCAGATACTAAAGGCTATTCAGATAGTAAAAAAAAATCCAAGGCATCAAAAGTAAACTCCAAAATATGTCAAATTATTCAAAGGATTAATAAATCACCCTGTTGTATTAATTAATCTAATTAATACTTAAGGGTGATTTAGTTATATATAAATAATGTTAATTTGATATTAATATCATTTAACAACTATACCAACAGGAATACCTAGCGAATATTTCACAGAAAGAGATCGCATGTGGTTAAGAAAAAAGTATCAAATTCCAAGTGAAAGCAAGGTGCTGTTATTTGTTGGAAGGTTGGGCAAAGAAAAGAATATAGATTTTCTATTGGATATGCATGAAGTCATTATAAAAAGTAATTATAACGCAGTACTAGTAATAGTAGGAGATGGGCCGTACAAACAGGAGCTGAAAAATAAGGTATACCACAAAGGTTTGGGAAATAAGGTGATATTTACAGGTTTGCTGTCTAAATTTGATACTATTAAATGCTATGCAGGGGCAGATTTATTTGTGTTTGCATCTGTTACTGAGACACAGGGGCTTGTGATTGGGGAAGCAAAAGCTGCGGGATTACCAGTGATAGCTGTAGATGCTTTTGGAGTATCCGACATGATAGTGCATGGAGAAGATGGTTATCTTTCTCCTCTTGATTTGGGTAGGTTTATAAGCTATGTAAAGGAAGTTTTGTCTAACAAAGAACTTTATAGTAAAATGAAGCAAAGTGCTGTAAAAAACGCTCAAAAGATGTCTTCGCATAACTGTGCACAGAAGCTGTTAGATGTTTATAGATTGGTGTTTTCTGAATGCAATTCGGTGAGAAAAATATCAGTGTGATTTTAAAAGAGGTGATTTTAAAGTGTTTAACTTTAGCTTTTGGGATATAATATTGATATTAATGATAGCTTTAATAATATTTGGTCCCAAAAAACTTCCAGAAATAGCTAATTCTCTTGGAAAAGCCATAGCAGAGTTTAAGAAAGTGACCGGTAAAGCATCTAACGCTATTGAAAGCACTAAGAGTGAAGTTAAAGAACTGGAAAAAGATGTTGTAGGCAAATCATCTGATTTGAATGACAAAAAATTAAATGAATCTGAGAAGAGCAGCAATGATAAAAATTTAAACAAGACTATTAAGTAAATTAAAATACTTTTAACATAAACTTTTAGCATGAACTATAAAAATAAGTTTTGTTTATATTTTTAATCGGGAGTTGTACTTGCTTTGAGAGATAGGATTTATTGGCTAGGATGGCAGCTCATATTTGCGGGTTCTCCTAATCATTTTTGGAATATCATAAATTATTTTGGCAGTGCTGAAGATGCTTGGAATGCTAGGAGAGAAGATTTGCTAGAAGTTGAAAATATAACACAGCATATAGCTGATAAAATAATTGCCATTAAAAAAACTATAGATCTTGATAGAGAAGCAGAGCGCATTTATAAGCACGGTGTTGACTTTATGACTTATGATGATGTATGTTATCCATATTTATTAAAACAAATTTTTGATCCTCCACCTGTGATATTCGTAAAAGGCAATATAAACTCATTTAAGGATAATGCTGTTGCGATAGTGGGTTCGCGCAATCCTACTGCATATGGCATAACTGCTGCTAAGCGCATAGCATTTGAATTGGCAGAACACGATGTATGTGTGGTAAGCGGTATGGCGCGTGGAATAGATGCTGCAGCGCACAGTGGAGCGCTTGAGTCTAAAAATGGATCTACCGTTGCTGTTTTAGGCTGCGGCGTTGATATAGCGTATCCACGTGAAAATGCCTGTATCATGGAAGAGATCGTACAAAAAGGTGCTGTGATAAGCGAGTTTCCATTAGGTACGCCGCCTAAAGCATGGAGATTTCCAGTGCGCAATCGCATAATAAGCGGATTATCTAAAATAGTTTTAATAGTAGAAGCAGGGGATAAAAGCGGTGCACTTATTACAGCAGATATAGCTTTAGAACAAGGGCGAGATGTAATGGCAGTGCCAGGGAATATATACAGCAAAATGAGTAAGGGCCCACTTAAGCTTATAAAACAAGGCGCAAAACCTGTTACTGAAACGGCAGATATTTTGGAAGAATTAGGTATAGAAAGCTTGTTTGCTGGCATTGATGACAACGTGCAGGCTGCTGGCAATTTAAAGCTCAGTGAGCTGGAACAAAAAATCCTCAAAGTGCTATCTGAACAACCCTGTTATGTAGAGGATTTATTTGAAGCAGTACAAGCGCCTTCACAGGAAATCTTGGCAGCTATAACTTTCTTGGAAGTTAAAGGAATTATAAAAAGATCACGAGGACAGATGTATTCTACTACTTTTAAATAAAGAATTTTAAAAGATTAAAGATTCATTAGGTTCTAATCAACAATAAGAATATCATATTGACTTTAGGAATAATAAAAAATAAACAGGTTTTAGGAGTGTAGTAGCAAAGTGAAGAATAAAGCTAAAACATTGATAATTGTAGAGTCACCTGCTAAAGCAAAAAGCATCAGCAAATTTTTAGGCAGAAATTATACAGTTAAAGCATCGATGGGGCATGTAAGAGACCTACCCAAAAGCCAATTCGGCGTTGATATAGAAAATAATTTTCAACCCAAATATATAACTATACGGGGTAAAGGAAAAATAGTGAAAGAGTTGAAGTCTTCACTAAAAAATGCAGATTCTGTGTTTTTAGCAGCTGACCCAGATCGAGAAGGTGAGGCGATTACGTGGCATTTGCAACATATACTTGGAATAGATGAGTCTAAGCCCTGCCGTATAGAGTTCAATGAAATTACTAAGGAAGCAATACAACAAGCTGTAAAAAAACCGCGACCTATAAACTTAAACCTGGTAAATGCACAACAAGCACGAAGAATACTGGATAGAATAGTAGGGTATATGTTAAGCCCTTTATTATGGCGCAAAGTAAAAAAAGGGCTTTCTGCTGGAAGAGTGCAATCTGTTGCAGTAAGAATAATAGTGGATAGAGAAGAAGAAATAAAAAATTTTGTACCAGAGGAGTATTGGTCATTAACTGCTGTTTTATCTGCAAAAGAAAGCGATGCATTTGAAGCAAAGCTGATAAGATATTCAGACAAAAAAGTAAATATCAAAAATAAAGATGAAATGGATGAAATATTAAATGAGCTAAAAAAATCAGATTTTTTAGTGGATAATATTTCATATAAAGAAAAACTCAAGTATCCTGTAGAGCCTTTTATAACGAGCACATTACAACAAGAAGCTTATAGAAAATTGGGATTTACATCGCGCAAAACCATGATGATAGCACAGCAGCTGTATGAAGGATTAGATATTGGCAAAAGAGGAACAACAGGTCTTATAACTTATATCCGTACTGATTCAAAGCGGGTTTCAGAAACTGCTAAAAAGGAAGCGCTTGAGTTTATAAGAGAGAGATTTGGTGAAGATTATTTGCCCAATACCAGCAAAAAGGGGAATAAGAAAAAAACTTTAAAAATTCAAGATGCGCATGAGGCTATAAGGCCTACCGATGTACACTTAGAACCTGATGAATTAAAACAACATCTCACTGGTGATCAGTATAAGCTTTATAAGTTGATTTGGTCGAGATTTATAGCCAGCCAAATGGCACCTGCAGTTATAGGCACAAATAGCTTGGATATTGTAGCGGGGAAATGCATTTTCCGTGCTTCTGTTTCAAGTGTTAAATTTTCAGGCTTTATGAAGGTTTACATCGAAGGAAATGATGATAAAAGCAGTGAAGATGCGTTGGATTCACAAAAGGAATTGCCCAAACTGAATAAAGGCGATAAATTGAATTTAAAAGAGCTAATTCCAAAACAGCATTTTACACAGCCTCCACCGCGTTATACTGAAGCTACTTTAGTTAAGACTCTAGAGGAAAATGGCATAGGACGGCCAAGCACCTATGCACCAATTATAGATACTATACAAAAGCGCGGGTATGTTGTGCGTGAAAACAAGCAATTTTACCCGACAGAGCTTGGTGAGATAGTGGTAGAGTTGTTAAAAAAGCATTTTCCAGAAATTGTAAGCATAAAATTTACTGCGGAGATGGAAGAAAAGCTGGACAAAATAGAAGAGGGAGAAGTTGATTGGATAACGGTATTAAAGGATTTTTATACTTCTTTTAGCAGCATTTTAAAAACTGCTGACAACAAGATAAGCAATGTTGAGATAGAAGATGAAGTGACTGACGAAGTGTGCAGTGAATGCGGAAGGAACTTAGTCATCAAGTTTGGCAGGTATGGAAAGTTTTTGGCATGCCCTGGTTTTCCTGACTGTAAGTTTACCAAGCCATTGTTGGAGCAAACAGGGGTTTTATGTCCTGAATGTGGTGGAGATATTGTCATTCGACGCAGTAAAAAAGGACGGGTATTTTATGGATGCAGCAACTATCCTAACTGTGGGTTTGTGATATGGAATAAACCTTCTAAACAAAAATGCCCGAAATGCGGCAGCATTATGATATATAAAAATTCACGCAGTAAGGATAAAAAAATTCAGTGTATAAATGGGGACTGCAAATATCAGACAATTGAAGATAAAAGCAATGTAGAATCGTTGTAGGAATAGGAGTGATATTGATAAAGCGCAATGAATACAGATAGTGTTGTTATAGTCATTGGTGCAGGATTGGCAGGTGTAGAAGCTGCGTGGCAGTTGGCTCGCCGAAATATTAGAGTTCGCTTGTATGAAATGCGTCCTTATAAGAAGCCGCCTGCACATCACACGGGAGGATTTGCTGAATTAGTATGCAGCAATTCTTTAAGAGCAATGTCTTTAGAAAACGCTGCAGGGTTGCTTAAAGAAGAGATGAAGCATTTGAATTCAATAGTCATGGAAAGTGCTATAAAAAATCAAGTTCCTGCTGGCGGAGCGTTAGCCGTAGACAGGAAAAAGTTTTCTGAATATATTACACATGCTTTAGAAAATCACCCTATGATAGAAGTTGTGCGAGAAGAAGTGACAGAAATACCTAATGACAATATTGTTATAATAGCTACTGGTCCTCTCACATCAGATGCGTTAGCTGAAAAAATACAGAAAATTACAGGAAGAGAATATTTATACTTTTACGATGCAGCTGCTCCAATAGTAACAGCGGAATCACTCAACATGAATGTTATATTTAAATCTTCACGGTATGACAAAGGTGAAAGAGCTTATTTAAACTGTCCTATGACAGAAGAAGAGTATGATAAATTTTACCATGCCCTTGTAAATGCTGAAACAGTTCCTCTTAAGAAATTTGAAAAAAAGCTCCATTTTGAAGGATGCATGCCTGTAGAAGCAATGGCTTTGAGGGGCAAAAAAACGCTTACATTTGGGCCATTAAAGCCAGTAGGATTGATAGATCCCCGTACTGGCAAGCGTCCATATGCAGTTGTACAATTGAGACAGGATAATGCAGAAGCTACCTTATATAATATGGTAGGCTTTCAGACTAATTTGAAGTGGAGTGAACAAAAAAGAGTTTTTAGGCTTATCCCTGGAATGGAAAGGGCTGAATTTGTACGATATGGTGTAATGCACAGAAATACATATATAAATTCTCCTACACTTTTAAAACCTACATTGCAGCTTATAAAATCGCCAAGAATACTCTTTGCAGGTCAGATAACTGGTGTGGAAGGTTATATAGAATCAGCTGCGTCAGGAATTGTTGCAGGCATCAATGCTGCATTTTTAGCATTGAACAAGCAACCTGTGGTGTTTCCAAAGGAGACTGCACACGGTGCATTAATAAATTATATTACAAACGCAAACTCTAAAAACTTTCAGCCGATGAACATCAACTTTGGCATTTTACCTTCATTGGACAAAAAAATCAAGGATAGAAGGCTGAGAAATAATAAATTGTCCAATAGAGCACTGACAGTTTTATGTGATTTTATCAATAGTAAATTGTAAAGGTAAGCTGTTCGCTTGTAAAAAATTATATTATCTTAAATCCAAGGGTTTTCTAGATTTTTGTGAAGGGAAAAAGCATTTTGTGTAGAAAATAAATAATAAAAATATATAGTCAATTCAAAAAAATTTTTCAAATGAGGTTTTGAAGTATGTATCAATATCTAGATGAGTTTTTATTGTATTTAACAACAGAAAAAAATTACTCAAAGCGTACAATTGTAGAATATCAAAGAGACATATTTGAAGGTATGGATTTTTTTTCATCACTTTTAAAAAAGAAAGTTGAAGAATTGTTGCCATCAGATATAGATCATCGTATTTTTAGAAGTTATTTAGCATACTTAAAAGAAAAAAGAATGGCTAAAAGCACAATTTCACGCAAGCTTTCAGCGTGGCGCTCTTTTTATAATTTTCTTTTACGTGAAGGAGTGTTGACTTCAAACCAATTGAAGATAGTAGCAACTCCTAAAAAACAAAAGAAAATACCCCGTTTTTTTTATCAAGATGAGATTATAAAGCTTTTAGAAGTTCCAGACACAAAAACACCGCTTGGACTTAGGGACAAAGCGCTTTTAGAAACCATTTATGCTTGTGGTCTCAGAATAGGAGAAGTGGTTGCTTTAAATGAAGAAAATCTCGATTTATCTTATGGTTACATACGTGTTTTGGGAAAAGGAGCAAAAGAGAGAGTAGTGCCAATTGGCGCTTGCGCTGCTGATGCTTTAAGAGATTATTTAAAGCATGGGCGCCCACATTTGATAAAGAAATCTAAATTAGAAACAAATGCGCTCTTCTTAAATTACAAAGGAGAGCGACTAGGCGAAAGAGGGATAAGAAAAATTTTAAGCAAGTGCTTGCTAAAAGCAGGAATGAGTAAATCGAGTCCGCATGTTTTAAGGCACTCCTTTGCTACGCATTTATTGGAAAATGGTGCAGATTTACGTGTTGTGCAGGAGCTTTTAGGACATGTATCGCTTTCAACCACTCAAATTTATACTCATGTTACACGCACAAGATTAAAACAATTATATGAGAATGCTCATCCTAGGGTTAAAATTTAAAAGTAAAGTGAGGAAGCACTTATGTTCAATGCAACTACAATTGTAGCTGTAAAAAAAGATGGAAGAGTAGCTGTTGCTGGTGATGGACAAGTTACTTTCGGAGATCGCACTGTAATAAAGCATAATGCTAGCAAAATTCGACGTTTATATAACGGTCAAGTGATAGCAGGGTTTGCAGGGTCTGTTGCTGATGCTTTTACCTTGTTTGAAAAGTTTGAAGGCAAACTAGAAGAATACCATGGGAATATATTGAGAGCAGCAGTGGAATTAGCAAAAGAATGGCGTTTAGATAGAATGCTTCGCAGGTTGGAAGCGCTACTGATTGTTGCTAACAAAGAGCATCTTCTCATCATTTCAGGGAATGGTGAAGTTATAGAACCGGATGATGATATTACAGCTATAGGAAGTGGTAGCGCTTATGCATTGGCTGCTGCCAGAGCGCTTACAAAATATACTTCGCTTTCTGCAAAGGAAGTTGCAAGAGAAGCGCTAAACATAGCGGCAGATATCTGTGTATATACTAATCACAATATAACGCTGGAAGAATTATAAAAAGGAGCGAGTTTACTTTGAGCAATATAGAAGATTTAACACCACGTCAAATCGTAGCAGAATTAGATAAATATATAATAGGACAAAAGGATGCCAAAAAGGCTGTAGCTATAGCTCTTAGGAATAGATACCGCAGGAGCAAGCTTCCTGAAGAACTCAAAGAAGAAGTTATGCCGAAGAATATTTTGATGATTGGTCCTACAGGCATAGGTAAAACAGAAATTGCAAGAAGGCTTTCTCGTTTGATGAATGCTCCATTTGTTAAGGTAGAAGCAACTAAGTTTACAGAAGTAGGCTATGTAGGCCGAGATGTAGAGTCCATGGTGAGGGAGTTAGTGGAAACGAGTATACGCATGGTAAAGCAAGGAAAAATGGCACAAGTGGAAGATAAAGCTGTTAAGATGGCTGAAGAGCGCATCATCGAGCTTCTATCTCCTATGCCAAAGCAAAATAAAGCGGTCAAAAATCCGCTTGAAATACTATTTGGCAGTGCTGATAGCAGCAATCAATCAGATGATAATTTTCAACAACTTAAAAAGAGAATTGAATTTGAACGTGAAACATTGCGCGAAAAGTTAAAACGCGGTGAGTTAGAAGATGAATATATAGAAATAGAAGTAGAAGATGCAATGCCTCCGATGTTGGAAGTGTTTACTGGAGCAGGAACAGAAGAGATGGGAATCAACATAAAAGATTTATTTGGCAGCATACTGCCGACTAAGAAGCGAAAACGCAAAGCTACAGTAAAAGAAGCACGAAAGATATTGATTCAGCAGGAAGCGAACAAACTCATCGATATGGATGAAGTAATATCCGAAGCAATAAAACGTGCAGAGGAAAAAGGAATTATTTTTCTCGATGAGATTGATAAAATCGCAGCAAAGGATTCTGCACACGGTCCAGATGTGTCAAGAGGAGGGGTGCAGCGTGATATTTTGCCTATTGTGGAAGGCTCGACTGTAATGACAAAGTATGGTCCTGTAAAGACAGATCATATACTATTTATAGCAGCAGGTGCTTTTCATACAGCAAAGCCTTCGGATTTGATTCCAGAATTGCAAGGGCGTTTTCCTATTAGAGTTGAACTTAAAAGCTTGTCACAGCAGGATTTCTTACAGATTCTTACAGAGCCTAAAAACTCTCTTATAAAGCAATACAAAGAGCTTTTGATGACTGAAGGAATAGAAGTTGAATTTTCAAAGGATTCGCTTGAGGAGATTGCAAGGATAGCGTATACTGTGAATTCTCAAACGGAAGACATTGGAGCTAGAAGGTTGCAAACTATAATGGAAAAACTGTTGGAAGATATTTTGTTTGAAGCGCCAGAAATCAGCGATAAAAAAATACTGATAGATAAAGAATACGTCAATAAAAAACTTACAGAGATCATTGCAAACGAGGATTTAACTCGTTATATTTTGTAATCTTAAAGGGGAAATATTTAAAATGAATAATTTGCTTGCTAAAACGCGTTTGATAAATAAAATTTTGCAAGATGAAAAATCTCTCATTGATTTTGCTGTTATTTCTGAAATATTATCTGAAAATATTTTTTCAAATTGTTACATTATAGACAATAAGGGACAGATTTTAAGTTGCAAAAAAAATGTTGATGAAACTTTTACAGAAAACATTATTGAAAATGGCTTTGTATCAGATTGCTATAATAACTGCCTATTACAGACAAATGAAACAAAAGCGAATGTTGATTTCGAAAGATTTTTTGGAACTGGCTTAAAAAAGCTTAAAGAAAATGTTAATTTAGCAATAGTACCTATTATAGGCGGTGGCGAGCGATTTGGAACGTTATTGCTTGAAAAATCAAATTCTGCATTTATGGATGAAGATTTGATTTTGGCGGAGTATGCTGCTGCTGTTATAGCAATGGAATTCTTAAGGACTAAAATAGCACAAAAAGAAGAAGAAGCTCGTCAAAAAGCTACAGTACAAGTAGCTATAAGCACTCTGTCATATAGTGAACTTGATGCTGTAAAACATATATTTAAACAACTAGATGGCAAAGAGGGAGTGCTGGTAGCGAGCAAAATAGCAGATAATATTGGAATTACACGTTCTGTAATTGTTAACGCACTTCGCAAATTTGAAAGCGCAGGAGTTATTGAATCAAAGTCTTTAGGAATGAAGGGAACGTATATAAAAATTCTTAATAATTATCTGTTAGAAATGCTTGAAAAGTATTAGATGTTGTTAAAATATGTTGTTAAAAGAATTAGCAGAAAAAAGTATTTAATGATATAATTGTTAACATTTGGAAAATAATAAATACTAGAGAAGCTTACTTAAGTTGTCTTTTAAGTGAAATATGAAGGGTGTTTTAAAATTGAATAGGCTTCGTTTTTTTGTGGCTGTATTATTCGGTAAACTTGTATTTAGATTAAGCAAAATGTTGGGGTATAAGGGTTCATCGCTTCCTGGCATGGTTGCATTAAAAATATATCCAGGCTTTTTAAGTCAAATCTCTAAGAAACTTGACAGAAGAATTGTTTTAGTTACTGGCACCAATGGCAAGACCACTACAAACAACATTATAGCAAGTATAATGCGTGCAAGTGGTTATAAAATAGTATGCAATGCTGAAGGTGCGAATATGATAAACGGTATAGCTGCTGCATTTATATTGGCAGCTGATTTTAAAGGCAATTTAAATCATGACTATGCAGTGCTAGAAGTAGATGAAGCCTCTTTTCCGCATGTGACAAAATATTTGAATCCTGAATTTGTGGTTATAAACAACTTTTTTAGAGATCAACTGGATAGGTACGGAGAACTGGACAAGACCATATTATTTATAAAGGATGCTGTGAAGAAGCTTGAAGACACAGTGCTTATAGCAAATGCTGATGATCCGCTTGTTATGAGAATAACTGCTTTTAGCAAACATAAAACGGTCTACTATGGTGTATTAACAAAATCAGAAGAGCAGTTTGTTAAAGCGAAAGAAACAAAAGAAGCGCGATTTTGTCCTGTCTGTGGAAGTAAGCTGATTTATGATTTTTATCATTACAGTCAATTAGGGGACTATAAGTGTGAAGGGTGTGGTTTTAAAAGGCCTGATTTGGATATTTGTGCCCTTGAAGTGAAGCTATTAGATGGAGGAATATGTTCAAAAGTTTGCGATAGAATACATAAAATGGAATTTGAAATAAAATTAAACATAAAAGGCTTTTATAATATTTACAATGCGCTTGCAGCATGTGCGTTTTCGCGTCTAAAAGCTATAGATGTACCGATAATACAAAAAGCGCTTTTTGAATATAAGCCTGTTGCCGGCAGGCTTGAGGTATTTTACAATGACGAAAAGGAAATATTGTTGAACTTGGTTAAAAATCCCACTGGATTCAATGAAGGAATAAAAACGCTTGGAAGTATAGAAAAAACAAAAGATGTGTTTATAGCAATAAATGACAATCATGCAGATGGTATTGATATTTCATGGCTTTGGGATGTGGATTTTGAATTTTTAGCAGATAGAGGAGATGTTTTGAGTTTTATTTGTTCGGGCAAGAGATCAGAGGAAATGGCACTAAGGCTTAAGTATGCAGGTGTTCCTGTAGAAAAAATTAAAATTATAAAGAACATGAGAGAAGCTGTTGCAGTAGTTGTAAATGAAAAAGCAAAAAACGCATATTTATTTGCGACTTATACCGCACTTTGGCCTGTACAACGTTATTTAAAGGCGATTTTAAAAAGCTCTGAGAAGGAGCAAAGAGCTTGTAAAATGAAGTAAAGTAAAAACACAAATTGACAGACGTTTTGATCAAGTAATCGATTCAATAGAGAAACTTTCAGAAAAATTGGATAAAAGAGATGCTGAGCAGAGAAACTTTACAATAAAATTGTTTTCATTATCAATAGGAATATCCGTACTTGGAGCACTTGGAGCTTTTTTAAAAGCAATGGGAGTTTTTTAAGGGTTGAAGTAAATGATTACAGTATGTCATATGTATCCAGATTTATTAAACCTATATGGAGATAGAGGCAATGTCATTGCTTTTTTGAAAAGGTGTATGTGGAGAAATATTCCAGTAAATTTGGTTGAAGTTGGGTTAGGTGAAAGCATTGACTTTGAAAAAATTGATTTTTTATTCTTGGGAGGAGGGTCAGATACAGAGCAAAACTTAATAGCAAGAGATTTGATGAAGCGCAAAAAACTTTTGAGTCAAGCTGTAGAAAACGGCCTGGTAGTATTGGCTATTTGTGGTGGGTACCAGCTGTTGGGCAGATATTACAGGACTTTAGATGGAAAAGAAATACCTGGGTTAAGTATTATGAATCATTACACTGTTGCTGGTAAAAACAGGCTTACGGGAAATGTAGCGGTGGAAATAGAATTAGATGGCAAAAAACACAAAATCGTTGGCTTTGAAAACCATGCAGGTAGAACTTTTTTGGATGGGGTAAAGCCTCTAAGTAAAATTCTGTCAGGATTCGGAAATAATGCTAAAGATGGTACAGAAGGTGCTGTGTATAAAAACGTATTTTGTTCATACTTACACGGCCCGATTTTGCCTAAAAATCCTGAACTTACGGATCATTTGATAAAGTTAGCTTTAGAACGAAAAGGAATTCAACAAGAGCTATTACCGCTAAATGATCAATTTGAAAAACAAGCTAAAGAATACATTTTAAGCAAACTGCTATAAAAAAATAGATAGTAGGAAGTGACTGTTTATGATAAAAAAACAAGAAATTGCTGAATTAGCTAAGAATAAGAATTTTGATAAATTAATAGAATTAGCATTAAAAGACAGCAGCAAAGTCATTCGCTATTTAGTTCGTCTTACATATACTAAAGATGAAATTTTGCGCTGGCATGCTATAGAATCTTTAGGAGTGGTATCAGGTGCAATAGCAGATAGAGATCCAGCTGAAATCAGAGAGCTCATCAGGAAATTTTTATGGTCGATGACTGAAGAATCTGGCAATGTGAATCATCATGCACCTGAAGCAGTAGCAGAAATAATTTACAATCGTCCAAAGCTTTTTGCTGATTTAGCACCAATGATGATAACTGCTTCTATAGATGAAGAAGTGTTTCAACCGGGTATGTTGTGGGCTGTAGGAAGGCTTGCTGGAATTGTAGATTATATATTAGAAATTTTGGATAGAATTATAACTTTTCTAGATGACAAAAATCCATTATCTCGTGGCTATGCCGCCTGGGCATTAGGTGAGATATATACTGCTAGAGATGTTAAAGAAAAATTAGATTATTTAATTCAAAAATTGACTATTTTAAAAGAAGATAAAAATATAATTCCTATATATATAAATAGCCACTTATATAATAAATCTATTGGTGAAATTGCAGATTTGTCAATTTTAAAAATCAAAAGAGCAATTTTATAATTCCAATGGTAATTAATATAAACCCAGGTAATATGAGAATGCTATATCTTATGCTATCTTTATATACCGCAATGCGGTTGCCTATTTTTAATCCAAGGCACATCATTAGTATATACCCAACTCCCACAATAATGACTGTGTTTAAAATATCAAACCCAATTAAAGATACTGCAAATCCAGCCACAAAAGCATCTAAAGCTAATGCAAATCCTAACAACACAGCTTCTTTAGTGCTAATAGTTCCTGATTTGTCTACATCTGCTTTCAATGGTTCGTGGACAAGTTGAAAAGCTGTTTCCAGTATTTTGGGTTTTAATTTTGTGTTTGTTTTTTCAAAGGTTTTTCTTTGTTTTGATGTTGCAAGCATTTGCCTTTTATTTTTGCTTTTATATGATTTGCTCAATAACAAACCTCCAATTATTATTAACGCAATGCTTCCCAATTTAGATGTTATAATCTCTGGCAATACGTTATTTATGACATTACCTGTTGTCATTGAAATGCTTATAGCAATTACCGACATCAATGTTATGACAATTAAAGATTTGATGGGGATTCTAATTTTTTTAATACCGTATGCTATGCCAACTCCTAGCGTATCCATATTTAAACTCAAAGCAAACATTATAATCGATAATATTTCCATAAAAAAATCCCTCCTTAAAATTTGCGAAAGCTTGATAGCTTCATATTATGGAGGGAATCAATACTATGTGATTAATCAAAGGCAGTTAATGATGATGAATTTTTTGCAAATCTATGAAATAGGGTTTAAGTCATACCAATTATTACCTATTTTCATATCTACTACAAGGGGCACATCTAATTTTATTGCATTTTCCATGATATGCCGTACTAACTGTACTACATCGTTGACTTCGCTTTTGGGAACATCAAAGATAAGCTCGTCGTGTATTTGTAAAATCATTTTAGATTGCATATTGTTTTTGTTGAATTCTTCTGAAATTTTTACCATGGCAAGCTTTATGATGTCTGCTGCGCTTCCTTGAATAGGGGTATTTATAGCTGCACGTTCGCCAAAACTCCTGATGTTGTAATTTTTGCTGGATAACTCAGGTAGATACCTTCGCCTGTTTAAGATAGTAGTTACATAACCTTGTTCTTTAGCTTTTTCAACTGTGGTGTCGATGAATTCCTTAACTTTTGGGTAGCGTTCAAAATATCTCTTTATATACTCACGTGCCTGTTCTTGAGTGATGTTGATATCTCTTGCCAGCCCATAGCTGCTGAGCCCGTATATTATACCAAAATTTACTGCTTTTGCCTGCCTGCGCATAGCAGGTGTAACTTCAGAGATAGGCACGCCAAATATCTCTGATGCCGTGCTGGCATGAATATCTTTGCCAGTTTTAAATGCATTTATCAAGTTTTCATCTTTTGAAAAGTGGGCTAATATCCTCAGCTCTATTTGAGAATAATCCGCAGTTAAAATGATATTATTTGCATTTCTGGGAATAAAGGCTTTTCTTATCTGTTTTCCTAATTCTAATCTTATAGGTATGTTCTGTAAATTGGGATCAGTGCTGGATAAGCGTCCGGTAGCAGTTGATGTTTGATTTAATGTAGTATGAATGCACCCTGTCTTTGGGTTGACCAGATTGGCCAGCCCATCTGTATAAGTTGACTTTAACTTTGTCAGCTGGCGATATTCCAGCAGCTTTTCAATGATCTTGATCTTTTTAGGGTCAGAAAGCTTTGAGAGCAATTCCTCAAGAACGGATGCTGATGTAGAATAGCCAGTTTTCGTTTTTTTAATGACAGGGAATTTTAATTTCTCAAACAACACTTCGCCTAACTGCTTTGTAGAATTTATGTTAAATGTCGTTCCTGTGAGTTCATATATTTCCTGTGCCAAGAGATTGATCTTTTTATCTAGTTCTGCTGACATGGACTTCAACACTTCTATATCTACACGCATTCCAGTTATTTCCATATCAGCAAGTATGCTGACAAGCGGCAGTTCTACTTGATAGAATAAATTTTCTTGTTGTTGATCAATTAAGTTTTTTTTCAGTATGCTCTCTAATTGAAGGAGTATGCGAGCCTTTTCTAATAGTAACTTTTCGTCTTTTTTATTTTCACTTAAGTTTAAGCTTAAATAATTCAATGCTATATCTTTTAAATCCAAATTGTTATTCGCTGGGTTTAATAGGTATGCAGCTATCATTGTGTCAAAGCTCAAACTGGTCAGATTTATGCTGTGATGGCGCAAAAGCCATATCATATTTTTGGCATTATGACATATTAATTTATTATCTTTATCTTCACATATGTTTTTTAATATTTCAATGTGCTGTTCGTTTTCCATGGGCAGATAAAACAATTTTTCACTGCCAAAAAGATCAACACCAACAGCTGCCGATGATATTCCGTTTTCCTTGCTGCCATTAAGTACTAAAGAGATTTTGGTTGAGCTTTTTATTGAACTTATCAATTCGCTTAATTCAAAGCTTGCATCCAGTGAGATGATATCTTTTTCATAGCTTGAGTTAGTTATGTTTTTTGATTTTTTTTCATCGTTGTGGGCTGTGTTCATTAGCTTATTTTGTAAATCGAGTGAATTTATTAAAGATTTGAATTCCAGTTTATTAAATATTTCAAACAAACGTTCATAATCAGGGTTTCTGCATGCGCAGTCTTGTAGATTTATATTCACAGGCAAGTCTAATTTTAAGGATGCCAGTTCTTTTGATAAAAGCAGTTGATCTTTATACTTTAAGAACTTTTCCTTGTGTTTTTTGGGTAATTCATTTAAATGGCTTAAAATATTATCTAAGTTTTTGTATTTTTGCAAAAGCTTAGCAGCAGTTTTTGCACCGATGCCAGGCACACCGGGTATATTGTCTGAAGTATCACCAGTGATAGCGCGAAAATCCACAAACTGTTCAGGATACACACCAAACTTTTCAAACACTTTATCTCTATCATAAATTTCTAGCTGAGAGATGCCCTTTTTGGTTGTTAAGACATTGGTGTTTTCTGATACGAGCTGTAAAATATCTCTATCACCTGTGATGATCAATACAAAAATATCATTAGCTACACTTTTTGCTATAGTGCCTATCAAATCATCTGCTTCGTAATTCTCAAGTTCAAATATTTGTATATTCATAGCAACAAGAATATCCCTTACAATTTGAAACTGGTGCTTTAAATCATCAGGGACAGGTTTTCGATTTGCTTTATATTCGCTGTATTGTTCTGTTCTAAATGTAGTTCTGCTTTTATCAAATGCTACTATTACAAAATCAGGTTTTTCATCTTTTAAAACTTTTAACATCATATTTGTAAAGCCGTATGCTGCGTTTGTTACAAGATTAGTACTAGTCTTTAAAAGCGGGATGGCATAAAAAGCCCTGTAAATCAAGCTGTTTCCATCTATTATGATCAATTTTTTTTTGTTTGACATATTACACCGACCTTTTTATTTTTTAATTAATTTTACTTCTATTGTGTGCTCAATAGCAATACCTGTATTGTGTGCTCAATAGCAATACCTGCTTAAAAATCTTTTTAAGAAATTATCAAACAGCAGGAAATATTTCTTTAAGTGGAGAACCTAAAGTTTATTATGAAGAGTTTGATATTTATGAGCAAATGCAAAAAAGGAGATGAGGGCTTTTGGCAGGTAAAATTCTTGCAGATCAACTTGCTTTTGTGAGTAAGATAAAATTCAAAGTTCAAGTGCTGTTAATCTTTTTATTGCTTTTATCTTTTGTTTTTACTCATCCTTTTAGTGCCTTTGCAGAAGCAACGGAAGATCAAACGCAGCTAAAAAGCGACTTATTGTTGTTAGAAGAAGTTATAGATAACATAACAGAATACCATATAAATAAACCGAAGACCTGTGATCTTATAGATAGTGCTATAAACGGAATGCTTGACTCGCTTAACGATCCTCATGCTGAGTATATTCCGCCTGAATTGTTTAAAGAGTACTTAAACTTATTGGATAATAGGTATACTGGAATTGGGATCGAAATAAGAATGGAAGAAGAGCAGCCTGTTATAACCAGAATTTTTGACAATTCTCCTGCCAAGCTTGCGGGTTTAGAAGTTGGTGACATCATCATAAAAGTAGATGGTGAAAACACACATGCTTTGCCATTAGAAATTGTAAGCGCCAAAATACGCGGGGAAGAAAATACAACAGTTGTTTTAACTATAAAGCGCAATGATGAAATAATCGAGGTTCCAGTTGTAAGGAAGCTCTTAAAGATACCAACAGTTTATTCCAAGCTGATAAATGGCAATATTGCTTATGTCAAAATCAAAAGCTTTAATCAAGATACTCCTGATGAGTTTATGGAGCATTTTACCAAACTATCAGAACACTCTTTTGAAAGCATGATACTGGATTTGAGAGAGAATCCTGGTGGGTATCTTACAGCAGCTGTTGAAATTGCAGACTATTTTTTGCCAGCAGGCAAAAAAATAGTAGATTTTATAAAAAACTCTGGTGAGAAAATGGAGTTTTACAGTGAAAATCACCCGAGTATAGTCGGATTAAAATTAGCAGTATTAGTTGATGAAAATACTGCCAGCGCTGCTGAGATACTCGCGGGCATCCTTCAACATTATGATTTAGCTCTGTTAGTTGGCGAAGAGACTTACGGAAAGGGAACAGTACAAACTATAATAAATTTAAAGAATGGGGGAGGGCTTAAATTTACTATTGCGGAATATAAGTTAGCTGGCTATATGCCAATAGAAGGCATAGGTTTAACTCCAAACAAAAATATAACTTTTGAAGAACTCCAAATTTTTGCAGCAAAAAATATGTTAGATCCACCTAAAAAGTATGAGTTTTGTTTTAATATAAATCAAAACAGTGCGATTATAAATGATTTAAGCGTTAAAATACCTTCAATAATACAAAAAGAAGGCAAAACTTACATTCCTCTTAGATTTGTAGCAGAGATGTTTGGGAGTGATATTGAGTATAACAAACAAAAATCTATAATAGAAATTACCAATAGCGATGGACAAATTTTAATCGATTTAAAAAGCAAAAACAGTAATTACGATATTTTTTTACAAACTGGCACTACGTATATAAATATCTATGAAATTGAAAAAATTGCCGAGCAATTGAAAATAAATGTGAATTTTAAGCTGGACACATATTGACATTATCGCTGTTATTGAATACACAAGAGTTTCCTTTTATCTTTTTTGCTTTCTTTTTCAATGCAGCAGCAATTTGCGCTATTTGGCCTAAATCTTTAAATTTATTAGTTTCATCAGTGTTTGCTATTATACCAGCTATAGATACACTCATAATGGGAATTTTAACTATGCGGCCTTCTCTATCAACAGTAGAAATATAACCTCTTGCACGGTCGCTTTCATCATACAGACTCGTTACTGTTTCAGCAAAACTTTTGATTATCTCATGTGAAATTATTTCGGCTTTTTCAGGTGTAGTTAAAACTATAAAATCATCTCCACCTATGTGTCCTACCAAGTCATCTTTATTGCCGTATTTTTTTACAGTATCAGAAATAATTCTGCCTGTCATTTTTATAGCAATGTCTCCTCGTTCAAAACCATACCTATCGTTAAATTCTTTAAAGGAATCCAAATCTAGGTACAAAACTGCATATGGAATATTTTTTTTAACACGTTTCATTAGTTCAGATTCAATAACTATATTTCCTGGTAGCCCTGTAAGAGGATTTGATTCTCTTGCTAATTTTAATTTTAGATTGCTTACCGTGTTCAAAAGCTTCTGTACGGATATAATACCTAAATATTTTTTATCGCTCTTATAATCAACTACAATTATAGGATCATACACTTTTTCAGGATCCCTTTCCATGGCTATACGCGAAACAATATCTATATCCATATTTGCCTTTACAATCAATGGTTGATTGTCCATTAGTAATTTGACTTCGCGCTGATAATAAAGGTCAAAACCGTATTGTTTTCCGAGTTTATAAAACAGCTTATCTCTGGTTATTAAACCCACTGGTTTATTGCCAGCATCAGGGTCAACTACAACAACAGCTGTTAAATACTTATCTTCATGAAAAATACTTACTACTTTCTTTACTTGCTCATTTATTGATACAGGTGGAGTGGGGGTTACTATTTCTTTTGCAGTAGGTAATATGTTGGTCTCAAAATGTTTGTATTCTCTTTTTAGAAGTTTTTTCTGAAATATACTTTTAAAACTATCACTCAAATCAGGGAAAG
>JAJOKN010000118.1:0-13073 GCA_021129815.1 Desulfotomaculum sp.
GGCAGGATGGAAGGCAGAATGGAAGAGAGAATAAAAATAGCAATGAATATGTTGAAAGCAGAGTTATCGATGGACATAATTCAACGAACGACAGGTTTGTCTAAAGAAGAGATGAAGAGGACTAAGAGCCAAATGAAGACTTAAATATTCAAAATACAAAAATTTAAAGGGGTGTCTTGGTTTTGTTGAAATTTCAAGAAGCTGATAGGGTTAAAAATTTACCTCCATATCTATTTGCAAGGATAGAACAGTTGATAGCACAAAAAAAAGAACAAGGCGTAGATGTGATAAGCCTTGGAATTGGTGATCCGGATATACCTACTCCTAAATACATAATCGATGAATTGAAAAAAGAAGCTGAAAATCCAGCGAATCACCAATATCCTTCATCTGCAGGGATGCTTTTATATCGTCAGGCTGTAGCTGATTTTTACTCAAAGCGCTTTGGCGTGAACTTAGATGCTAAAGAAGAAGTGGTTGCGCTCATAGGTTCTAAAGAAGGAATTGCACATATATCGTTTTGTTATTTGAATGAAGGGGATGTTGTATTGGTTCCAGATCCGGGTTATCCGGTATACGCTGGTGGTGCTATTTTGGCTGGCGGCAAACCCTATACAATACCGCTGAAATCAGAAAATGGTTTTCTTCCAAAATATGAGGATATACCAAGCGATGTCGCTAAAAAGGCAAAAATGCTCTTCATAAATTATCCCAACAATCCTACCGGTGCAGTAGCAGATGTGAAATTTTTTGAAGAAACAGTTGCTTTTGCTAAAGAATATGAAATTTTAGTTTGTCATGATATAGCATATTCAGAGATAGCTTTTGATGGATATAAACCACCTAGCTTTTTAGAAGCTTCTGGCGCTAAGGATGTAGGAATTGAATTTGGTTCTGTATCAAAGCCTTATAACATGACTGGCTGGCGTATTGGGTGGGCTGTAGGGCATGCTGAAGTTATAGATGCGATTACAAGGCTCAAGAGCAACATAGACAGCGGTCAATTTCAAGCTATTCAATATGCTGCCATGGCAGGTCTTAAGGGGTCGCAAGATGATGTGAAAGAAAATATGAGGGTATATGAAGAGCGGCGCAGAATTGTAGTTGAGTCTCTAAGAGAGATGGGCTGGGACATTGAATATCCTAAAGCCACTTTTTATGTATGGGTGCCTGTTCCAAAAAGTTTTACCTCTGCGTCGTTTGCTGAATATGTTATAGAAAAAACTGGTGTGGTTATAACACCAGGAAACGGATACGGTGAAAACGGAGAAGGTTATTTTAGGATTTCTCTAACCGTTCCAACGGATAGGCTTAAAGAAGCTCTGGATAGGATGAAAAGAGAGTTGAAAGATATAAAGTTTTAGGAGGAATTATGAATGGTTAAACTCGCTGAGCGAGTGATGAAAATAAGCCCAAGCCTTACATTGGCAATTGATGCTAAGGCAAAACAGATGAAAGCCGAAGGTATAAGAGTGTTCAACTTTGGGGTGGGAGAGCCTGATTTCGACACGCCGGAACATATAAAACAAGCGGCTATTGATGCAATAAACAAAGGAATGACAAAGTACACTCCAGCAGCAGGAACATTGGAGTTAAAACAAGCTGTTGTTGACAAGTTTAAACGTGAAAATGGCTTGAATTATGACATATCTCAAATAGTGATATCTTGCGGTGCAAAACACTCATTGTACAATGCTTTTCAAGTATTGGTAGAAGACGGGGATGAAGTGATACTCCCAGCTCCTTTTTGGGTAAGCCACTTAGAGCAAATTAAAATTGCTGGAGCAGAACCAGTGATCGTCATGACTGAAGAAAAAAATGGATTTAAGATGACGCCTAAACAGCTTGAAAAAGCTATCACTTCAAAGACAAAAGCGGTTTTATTGAATAGCCCATGCAATCCTACTGGCAGTGTGTACACTAAAGAAGAATTAGAAGCATTAGCTGAAGTGATTTTAAAGCATAATATAATAGTAATTTCCGATGAAATCTATGAAAAGCTTATTTATGATGGATTGGAACATGTGAGCATTGCAAGTTTGAGCGATGAATTAAAAGAATGCACTGTGGTTATAAACGGCGTGTCTAAAGCATATGCGATGACAGGTTGGCGTATAGGCTATGCGGCTGCGCCAGTTGAAATTGCTAAAAAAATGGCAAGCCTTCAAAGCCATGCAACCAGCAATCCTACTTCTATAGCTCAAGCTGCTAGTGTGGCTGCGCTAAATGGTGACCAAAAGCCAGTAGAAGACATGAAAAGAGAGTTCGTAAAAAGGCGAGACTATATGTTAAACAGACTGCTTAATATTGATGGTATTACTTGTCCAAAACCGGGCGGAGCATTTTATTTATTTCCGAATGTGAGCACATATTTTGGCAAAGCATATAAAGGAAAGCAAATAAATAATGCTACTGACCTAGCGACGTTGTTGTTAGATAAAGTGCAGGTAGCAGTGGTACCAGGCGTTGCGTTTGGCAGCGATAATTTTGTGCGCTTGTCTTATGCTACGAGCATAGAAGTTATAGCTGAAGCTATGGATAGGATTGAGTCGGTGCTGGCGGAGATAAAATGAGCAGGTGTTTTTGATGAAAAGCATGACTGGATATGGCAGAGGAGAAGCGCAAAAAGATGGATATTGTTTTGTTATAGAGATGAGGTCAGTAAATCACCGTTTTTGTGAGGTAATGGTTAAAGGCAGGGTGCCATTATCAATAGAAGAAAAGATAAAAGCGATGATAAAAGAACGGATAAAGCGCGGCAGAGTGGATGTGCGCATTTCTGTTGAAACAACGGGGCAGGCACTTATAGAACAGATAAAAGTTGACAAAGATTTAGCAATGGCTTATTATAAGGAATTGATGAAGTTAAAAGAAGTTTTACAAATAGATGGCATTACTATTAGAGATATAGTGTCGCTACCGGGTGTTTTGGAAACTAAAGGAAACGTAGATGAGCTGGAAAATTATTGGGAAGTCATTAAAGAGGCTGCTGACAATGCACTGGAGCAGTTGTTGTATATGCGCTCGGTGGAAGGTGCTGTGTTGGCTGATGATATAAAGATGCGCATGGAAAATATAAGGAAGATGAACGATGAAATTGCTAAGCGTTCCACTGAAGTAATTAATGATTATAGGAATCGTTTAAAACAGCGTGTAAATGAGTTAGTAAATGATGTTTTAATTGATGAAGGACGCCTAGAGTTAGAAGTAGTATTTTTTGCTGAGAAATCAAATATAACAGAGGAGATAGTTAGGCTTAACAGTCATATCGATCAAGCATACAGATGCTTTAATACAGAGGAACCCGTGGGTCGCAGGCTTGACTTTTTGCTTCAAGAGATGAACAGAGAGGTGAATACTATTGCATCTAAAGCAGCTGACTGTAAAATTTCTGAAATAGCAGTAAATATAAAAAGTGAGTTAGAGAAAATAAGGGAACAGGTGCAAAATGTTGAGTAATTTATGATTTTTGGAAGGAGAACGGTTAAATGGATATTAGACTTGTGAACATAGGGTTTGGAAATATCGTGTCTGGCAATCGCATCATAGCTATTGTTAGTCCGGAGTCTGCGCCCATAAAAAGAGTTGTAAATCAGGCACGGGAGCGTGGCATGTTAATCGATGCTACTTATGGCAGGCGTACTCGTGCGGTAATTATTATGGATAGCGACCATATTATTTTATCTGCAGTACAGCCTGAAACAGTAGCAAATAGGTTGTACAACAAAGAAATTACTAATCAGGAAGAATTTGCAGAGCAGTCATGAGAAAAAAAGGTTTACTGTTTGTAATTTCTGGACCATCTGGAGTAGGCAAAGGCACTATCTGTAAAGGGTTATTAAGAAAAGATAGTTTGAGTCTTTGTCTGTCGATTTCAGTTACTACTCGGTTGCCGCGCTCCAATGAAGAACACGGAAAAAATTACTTTTTTATTGATGATAAAGAGTTTAAGTCAATGATTGACAAGGGTGAATTGTTGGAATGGGCTGAAGTTTATGGAAATTATTATGGAACTCCTAGGAAATGGGTAGAAAAGAAGTTAGAGAGTGGATGCGATGTCCTGTTAGAAATAGATGTTCAGGGAGCTTTACAAGTAAAGTCAAAAATACCAGAAAGCATACTCATATTTATTCTTCCTCCAACTATAAATGATTTAAAAGAACGCCTTAAGTCTCGCAACACAGATAGCGATGAAGTGATAAGCAATCGTTTAAAACACGTAAAAGATGAAATAGAAAAAGCAGTGCAATATGATTATATTGTAATAAATGATTTCATAGGCAAAGCATTGGAACGAGTTGCATCTATAATGATAGCTGAAAAGTGCCGTGCTGAACGCTTTAGCATAGAAGATTACTTAAAAGGAAGTGGGTAGGTTAAAGTGGAAATCGTGCTTGATGAGTTGCTTAAAAAGGTCGATAGCCGTTATAGTTTGGTGATTGCAGCGTCTAAAAGAACGAGGCAGTTGACAAAGGAGGGTAAGGCAGCTGCAAATAAAGCTGTTGTAGTTGCGTTAAAAGAGATGATGCAGGATAAACTCATCATAATTCCTGGTGAAGAAAAGAAGAATGCATGACTTATGAGAGTTATTAGAGCGTAAAATTTTTGTAAAAAAATAAGCTTATGGTGTAGATGTAAAAATTCAATTTCGATATTTATTTTCTGACTTCCGATTTCCGACCTCTGATTTCTGACTTCTGTTCTTAGGCAGCCTGTGTGGGGCTGTATTTTTATATTTGTATTATTATAGTGCATATTAAGAGATGATATAGCGTGTGTAAGGAGAGGATACGTTATTTTGCTGAACAGCAAAAAAATAACTGTTGGAGTAACAGGAGGCATTGCAGCTTATAAAACCGTAGAACTTGTGAGAATGCTTGTCAAAGAAGGTGCGCATGTAAATGTTATAATGACTGGTGCAGCTAAGCATTTTGTAAATCCGCTTTTGTTTTCTGCTATCACTGGGAAGAAAGTCTATATCGATATGTTTGATGATTCTGATTCAGGCAGAATAACTCACATAGATTTGGCTAAAACTTGCGACATTTTGGTTGTAGCGCCTGCTACTGCTAATATCATTGCTAAAGCAGCTTGTGGAATTGCAGATAATTTGCTCTCTACAGTGATTTTGGCTGCTAACTGCGAAGTGGTATTTTGCCCTGCGATGAACAGCGCGATGTATGAAAATCCTATCACCAAGCAAAATATATCTAAACTTAAGAAAATAGGCTGTCATTTTGTAGGTCCTAAAAGCGGCATGCTTGCGTGCGGCACAGAAGGTTTAGGACGCATGGCAGAACCAAGAGAAATTTTTGATTACATAACGAGCTTGTTTTTTGATGATGATTTGAAAAATTTGAAGATTTTAATAACTGCAGGACCTACAGTTGAGCATATTGACCCTATAAGATACATATCAAATCGAAGTTCTGGTAAAATGGGATACAGCTTGGCGGAAGCTTGTGCAAAAAGGGGAGCAAAAGTTATACTCATAAGCGGTCCTGTAAGCCTAGCTCCGCCTGCAAATGTGGATGTAGTTTATGTTAAAACAGCAGAAGATATGTATCGAGCAGTTATGAAGGAGTTTTACAATGTGGATATAATTATCAAGGCAGCAGCAGTGTGTGATTTTAAGCCTAGGGAAATTAAAAGCGATAAAATAAAGAAGCAAGATGTATTGGTGTTAGAACTTGAAAAAACACCTGATATTTTAAAAAAATTGGGTGAAATCAAGGGTAAGCAGTTTTTAGTTGGCTTTGCAGCTGAGACGAGAAATATAGATGAGTATGCTGTTAAAAAGCTCAAAGAGAAGAACTTGGATATGTTGATAGCAAATGATGTGAGCATTGAAGGAGCGGGATTTGATGTAGATACTAATGCAGTTAAAATTTTTTACAAAAATGGTGGAGCTGTTGAACTACCTCTTATGGGTAAAAAAGAACTTTCTTACCGCATTATCGATGAAATAATAAGGTGTCGGAATGAAAAAAGGGGTTAAATATGTAGAAGTGCTGGTTGAAGTTACCAGCAGAAAGCTAAAAAAACCGTTTTGCTATTTTATACCAGAAAATATGGGAGATATTCCTGTAGGTACTAGAGTTTTAGTGCCGTTAGGGAAGAGGACAGTTGCTGGCTATGTTGTGAGGCACTTGGATAAACTTACGCTTGAGGATATAAAGCCTGTGGAAAAGATATTGGGCGAGAGCTTGCCGCAAGACTTGCTGGAGCTTGCGAGTTGGCTTTCAAATAGATACTTGTGCACCCTAGCTGAAAGCTTGCACTGTGTGGCGGGTTCTGCTAGGGAGAAAAAGAAAATGCATAAAGGTATTGTACCAGCAGTTGATATAGGATACACAAACCTTTCAGCTAAAGGCAAGCAGGTGCTGATGAAAGCTTATGAGTATCCAGGTTTGAGCAGAGCAGAGCTAGCAAGGATTTCAGGCGTATCTATGAGCACAGTTTCTAGCATGATAAAAAAGGGGATTTTAAAACTATCTGATGTTGATAATATTAAAATTAAAAGCTTTTGCGATAGGATTGAGAGCACAGGGGAATATGATAAAAAATCTTTGACAGAAGAACAGCTGAATGCTGTAGAATCAATAAAGAAAGCGCTTAATAAAAAGCATTACAGAGCTTTTTTGCTACATGGCGTTACAGGCAGCGGAAAAACAGAAGTTTACTTAAATATCGTTGATTATGTGCTTAAGAAGAGCAAACAATCCATAGTACTTGTGCCAGAGATAGCTCTTACACCTCAGATGATGTACACTTTTTGCTCCCGATTTGGTGACCAAGTGGCTATACTGCATAGCAGATTATCAGCAGGTGAAAGGTATGCAGAATGGATTAGAATAAGAGAAGGCAAGGCAAGAGTGATTTTGGGTACGCGCTCAGCAGTCTTTGCTCCTGTAAGAGAACTAGGGGCGATTATTATAGATGAAGAACATGAGCCTACTTATAAGCAGGAAAATAACCCCAAATATCACGCCCGCGATGTGGCAATAAAGCGTGCCAAGATGCATAACGCTGTTGTGATAATGGGAAGTGCTACGCCTTCGCTTGAGAGTTACTGTCGTGCTGGAATAGAAAGTGATGGGACAGCTAACTTACCATATACCCTTTTGACTCTTAAAAACAGGATAAATAAAAATGTGCTTCCAAAGTCACAGATAATAGACATGCGAAAAGAGCCGAATTCAATTTTCAGCAGGGATTTGCTTGAGAAAGTTGAACTGCATTTAAGCCGAGGCGGGCAAATAGTTTTGTTTTTGAATCGAAGGGGTTATGCTACTTTTGTGGTATGCCGCCAGTGTGGGAGTGTAGCTAAATGTCCCCATTGCGATATTTCGTTGACTTATCATACAAACGGGATGCTTAAGTGTCATTATTGTGATTACCGTGAAAAATTATTGAATACTTGTAAGCAGTGTAACAGCGCTTATGTGAGCCAGCTTGGATTTGGCACTCAAAGGGTGGAGAAGGAAGTATTAAAACATTTTCCTTCTGCACGTGTTTTGAGAATGGACGCGGACACTACTTCTAAAAAAGATTCACATAAAAAGATATTGAGCGATTTTAAGGATGGGAAAGCAGATATTTTGATAGGCACTCAGATGATTGCAAAAGGGCTGGATATTCCAAAGGTTACGCTGGTTGGCGTCATAAGCGCAGATACCATGCTGTATATGCCAGACTTTAGAGCAGCAGAACGCACATTTCAGCTGCTCACTCAAGTATCAGGAAGGGCAGGTCGCGGAAAAGGCAAAGGAGAGGTTATAATACAGACTTACAATCCGGAGCATTACAGCATATTATTCGCGCACAATCACAACTATATTGGCTTCTATAAAAAAGAAATGGCTTTTCGCCGTGATTTAAAATATCCGCCATTTTATTATTTATCTAGACTTCTCTTTACAGGTAAAGATGAACTGGATTTAGAGATAGCTTCTAAAGGAATAAAGGATGTTATTAGTCACAAATGCTGCAAAAAAGATATAATAATAACAGGACCTGCACCAGCAGTGATATCGAAGATAAGGGGTTTGTATAGGTGGCAGATAGTAATAAGGGGAAAGGTATTTTCTGAAGTACACAGTATAACCTGTGAAGCTTTGAATGCATGGGAAGAAAGCGAGGAGTTTAAAAAACTCAAGCGGAAGTTGAATTTAAGCATAGATGTAGAACCGCAAATACTTATTTAAAGGAGAGAAAAATATGGCTGTTTGTAAAATAGTTAAAGAAGGTTCTAGTATATTGCGCAAGAAAGCCAAGCCAGTAAAAAAAATAACACCATACATATTAAAGTTGCTTGACGACATGCGCGATACTATGTATGCCAACAACGGGGTAGGACTTGCTGCACCGCAAATAGGTATATCAAAGCAGCTCATTGTCATAGATACAGGAGAAGGGTTGATAGAGATGATAAACCCTGAGATATTAGAAAAAGAAGGCGAACAGATAGGTGTGGAGGGTTGCCTGTCAATACCGGGGGTTATAGGAGAAGTCAAAAGAGCTAGTGGAGTAAAAGTAAAAGGTTTAAACAGAGAAGGAAAAGAAATAGTGTGTAAAGCCAAGGGGCTGTTAGCACGTGCATTTCAACACGAGATCGACCATTTAAAAGGAATTCTCTTTATAGACATTGCTAAAGACATTAGAAGGGAAGTAGCAGTGAAATGAATATTGTATTTATGGGCACGCCGGATTTTTGTATTCCTAGTTTGAAAATGTTAGCTTCTGAATACAATATAAAAGCTGTCATAACCCAGCCTGATAGACCAAGAGGGAGGGGTAAGAAGCTTGCGCCTCCTCCTGTTAAGGTGTTCGCGGAAGCAAAAGCGATACCTGTGTACCAACCTGATAGCATAAAAACACTGGAATTTATACACTTGCTCAAAAAACTAAAGCCAGATGCAATAGTGGTTGTTGCATATGGGAAGATACTGCCTAAAGAAGTGCTGTGCATACCTAGGTTTGGATGTATAAATCTTCATGCATCGCTTTTGCCAAAGTACAGAGGCGCGGCACCGATTCACTGGGCTGTGATAAATGGAGAGCAAAAAACAGGGGTTACAACTATATACATGGATGAAGGTATGGATACAGGAGATATAATCTTGCAAAGAGAAATCGATATTCTTCCAGATGATACTGCTGGAAGCGTGCATGATCGTCTAGCTGATTTAGGAGCCAGTGTGCTTCTTCATACCTTAAAGCTTGTTGCTGAAGGCAAAGCTCCTAGAATGCCGCAAAACCATGCTGAAGCCACATATGCTCCGATGATCAAACGAGAGCACGAAAGAATAAATTGGAATAAAAGAGCACGCGATATAAAAAACCACATAAGGGGAATGAACCCTTGGCCAGGAGCTTTTACCACTTTATATGGTAAAATATTAAAAATATGGAAAGCGGGCGTTGTAAATAAAACTGCTCACAATGACTGTGACTGTACACCGGGTACTGTTTTATCTGTTAACAATGATGGTATAATAGTAAAAGCTGGAGAAGGGCTGATATCGATCACAGAACTGCAAATGCAGGGCAAAAAGAAATTAAGCGTAAGCGAATTCATACGAGGCAATCGAATTGAAGAAGGCACTGTGCTAGATGAAGCTTGAATTTTAAAAGGAGGCATTTTATATTGTTTGAAAGTTCTGTAGCACAACCTCAAGTTAAAAAAAGGTTGTTTATAGGGCTGTTGCTTACAAGTTTGTTGACTATAGTTGGACTTACTTTGCTGTTGTGGTACTTGTTTTTTCAGCCAGCAACGATCATACAAAAAGCAGTGCTCATAATTTTTATAGGAGCTATCATTTTAACAGTGCTTGTCATTGCTTTTGGCATAGGCGGCATTGTGTTTACCATTTGGAGGGCTAAGACTATTAACTTTTTGCAGCCTATGATGAGAATATCGATAAGCCTGTTGTTTCCTGTAGTTGTTGGACTAGGGCGACTCTTTAAAATTGACATAGATAAAATAAGAGGGTCATTTATAGAAGTCAACAATCAACTGGTAAAGACAAAGAGATTAAAAGTAAGACCTTCACAGCTATTGATACTTGCTCCACATTGCCTACAAAAAAGCAGTTGTCCCCATAAAATCACAAATGATATAAACAACTGCAAGAGATGCGGGAGCTGCACTGTAGATGAACTGCTTAAAATAAGGGATCGCTACAAAGTCAATATTGGATTTGCAACTGGCGGTACTTTAGCAAGAAAATACGTTAAAGAATACAAGCCTAAAGCTATTGTTGCCGTTGCTTGCGAGCGAGATTTAGCAAGTGGAATTCGAGATTCAACGCCTATTCCAGTATTAGGAGTGTTGAATGAACGACCGTTTGGACCATGTTTTAATACCAAAGTATCAATTCCGAAACTGGAAGAAGCTGTAAAATATTTTATAGAGGAGGATTATCGTGGAAGTTAATGCTCGCGAGCTGGCGCTGAAAGTGTTAAAAGAAGTGGACGAAGATGGTGCATATGCTAACTTAGCGTTGAATAAGATATTAGAAAAGCACGAACTAAAGAAACTAGATCGTGCTTTTATAACAGAGCTCACTTATGGAACGCTTAAAAGGCTTAACACGCTGGACTGGCTTTTGTCTAGATTTCTAAAAAAACCTCTGGCAGCTCAGACAGTATGGGTGCGAAATATATTGAGGATGGCGGCGTATCAAGTTTTTTTTATGGAAAGAGTTCCAAATGCAGCAGCATGCAACGAAGGTGTGGAGCTTGCAAAAAAGTACTCGCATCATAAAGGAGTTGTAGGGTTTGTAAATGGAGTGCTGCGCAGCCTTGTGCGTGAGATAGATAATATTGAATTTCCTGATATAAACTGCGATCCTGTAACTCACATATCGCTTAAATATTCTCATCCCAGCTGGCTTGTGCAAAAATGGTTGGAAGATTATGGTATAGAACTTACCATTAAGCTATGCAAAGCTAACAATGAAGTACCGCCGAATACTGTGCGTGTAAACACGTTGAAGATCGATAGAGATAGCCTTATATCACGCTTAAAAGCTGAAGGAGTAGAAGCTACGAGGACCAAGTATTCAAGTGATGGGCTTAGCATTTCGGGTTTTTTATCATATCGCACGCTTCCGTCTTTTAAGGAAGGTTTATTTCAGGTTCAAGATGAGAGTTCTATGCTGGCAGCTTTAGTGTTAAACCCAGCGCATGGTTCAAGAGTTATTGATTGTGCAGCTGCACCTGGAGGTAAAACAACGCATATTGCACAGCTGATGGAGAACACAGGTGAGATACATGCGTTTGACTTGCATCCACATAAATTGGATCTCATAAAACAAAACTGCATTCGTTTAGGCGTTAAAAATGTGACATGCCATGCACAGGATATAAGAACATTATCCGAAGAATGGAATGAATACGCAGATTATGTATTACTAGATGCGCCTTGTTCGGGGCTGGGAGTGCTGCGCCGAAAACCAGATGCGAGATGGAGAAAAGAGTTTAAACAAATAAAGGCTTTGGTAAAGCTGCAAAGAGAAATGCTGGATAGGGCAGCAAAATTGGTGCGACCTGGAGGAGTATTGGTGTACAGCACTTGTACTATAACAGAAGAAGAAAATATCTTTCAGATAAAGTCTTTTTTAAAACGCAATACCGACTTTATTTCAGAAGACTTAACTCCGTTTTTACCGCCTGATTTGAGGGAGGAGCGTGGAGTAAAAGAAGGCTTTATACAGCTTTGTCCTCATAAGTATTATACAGATGGTTTTTTCATAGCAAGGCTGCGCAAGAAAAAAGTTAGCTTGTGAAAAAATGGGTGTGAGCTTTTATGAAAAAAATAAATCTAAGAGACTTAAGCAAAGAAGAAATGAAATGCTTAATAGAAGAATTGGACATGGAACGATATCGCTTAAAACAGTTATGGCAATGGGTTATGCAAAAAGGCGTAAGTGACTTCAGTGAAATGACGAATATTCCAAAGTCAACGCGTGAATTTTTACGAGATGTTTCACAGTTGAACAGCCTTAAAATATTGGACAAGCAAGTATCAAATGATGAGAATACTGTAAAATACTTATTTGAACTGTATGACAAAACTGCAATTGAGAGCGTACTTATGAGGCATTCTTATGGAAGAACTGCTTGTATATCCACGCAAGTTGGCTGTCGTATGGGATGCCGTTTTTGTGCTTCTACGCTAGAAGGTGTTGTGAGGAATTTGTCTTGTGGAGAGATGTATGAACAAGTTTTAACTATTCAAAAAGATATTGGAGAGAAAGTAACTCATGTAGTATTGATGGGATCAGGGGAGCCTTTGGTTAACTATAAAAGCACTGTAAAATTTATTCGCAACATAGCTGATAAAGATGCTTTGAATATAAGTTATAGACGCATTACTGTCAGCACTTGTGGGCTTGTGCCAGAAATAAAAAAATTAGCAGATGAAAATATTCCTGTTACTTTAGCGGTTTCACTTCATGCAGCTAGCGATGAGAAGCGAAATAAGCTTATGCCTATAAATAGAAAATATCCGCTTGCTGAATTGATGCAAGCTTGTAGAGAATATGCGCTTAAAACAAAAAGGCGCATTACTTTTGAATATTTGCTGGTTAAAAATGTAAACGACAGTATTAATGATGCTATAAAGTTGGCAAAACTGTTAAAAGGAATACTATGTCATGTAAACCTTATTCCGTTAAATCCTGTAAAAGAGAACGCAAATTTTGACAGACCGAATATAGAACGGATAAAAGCATTTAAAAATACATTGATAAAGCATTCTATAAATGCAACTATAAGAAAGGAAATGGGAATAGGTATTGATGCAGCATGTGGACAGCTAAAGTTCAAAAAGCTTAAAGGGAGAAGTTAAGAACATCATAAAGATATTTAGTTTGTTCTATAAATTGGAAAGTGACTTAGAAAGACATATAGAGGGCTTTTTTAAATCTAAATTTAAAAACTTGATACAACCTGTTGAAATTGCTAAGAAGTTGTACCGCAAAATGCGTGAAAAACGTCGGATAAGTGTTGAAAATATTTATGTGCCAAATAAATATAAGGTTTTACTGAACCCAGCAGATTGGGAA
>JAJOKN010000118.1:13173-26234 GCA_021129815.1 Desulfotomaculum sp.
ATAGGTTTACATTTTCAATGCATGTTGACCGATCTTAACAGCACAAATGGAACTTTCGTTAATGGTGAAAAAATAATTAATAGGCTGTTAAAAGTAGATGATGTTATAATTTTTGGTAAAACGAAGTGTGTTTTGAAGAAGTATTAAATTTTATAGTTTTTTAATCTAAAAAAGGTGTTGAGTTTAATGCAATGATAGAGCTTTTGCTGGTGCTACTTCATTGGGTGCTTTTAGGCGTGTTTTATTTTTGTATAATAAGAATTGCGTTTTACTTTTTAAAGATTTTATGCTTTTATTTTAAGAAAATACTTTAGGGTGAGAATATGAAATTTGCTCAAATTACAGAAACTGGTATAGTGAGAGAGAATAATGAAGATAGCCTGCTAGTTTGTCCGGATATAGGGCTCTTTGCTGTTGCCGATGGTATGGGAGGGCATCGGGCTGGAGATGTTGCCAGCAGAGAAGCTCTTAAATATTTAGAAAAGCAAGTAAGGTTATTAATTGAGAGAAAAGATGAACTGAGAAATATTTTATCAGAAGCTATGCATAGAACTAATCAGTTTATTTATAATATGGCAAAATCAGAACCTAAATGGCATGGAATGGGAACAACTATTACGACTTGTTTTATCCCTGAAGCTTTAAAAACAAGCAAAAGATCGCAGGACAATGCTAGCAGTGTATTTATTGCTCATGTTGGTGACAGCAGAGCGTATTTGATAATGGATAACGGCATTGTACAAATAACGAGCGACCATTCGCTGATAGAAGAAATGCTAAGAGATGGAATTATAACTGAGGATATAGCGAGAGTTCATCCAGCAAGAAATGTTTTGACCAAGGCTATTGGAATATTGGAAACTGTAAATGTAGATTTGTACGAGGTTTTGGTTTTCCGCGGAAATAAAATTCTTTTATGTACTGATGGATTAACTGGTCATGTTCAATGTTCTGAAATAAATGAAATTGTACTTGAATTTAGAAATATTGACGATGCAGCTAAGAAATTAGTTGAAATTGCATTGAAAAGAGGAGGAACTGATAATATATCAGTTATTTTGATAGAAATGTAGGTAAGGTGCTTTTGAGGAATGTTAATATCAGGTAAAGATGAAAAGTTGAATATTTTTTATAGGATTAAAGAGCGCAGATTGTTGCTTTATAATAATTATTTATTTATATGTGTGTTATTTTTGTGTTTAGGAGGACATTTAGAAGGGACAATACTTCTTTGGGTTATTATTTTGACCTTTAGTGTTGCGCTGCTTCTTATTATGATAAATTTAATATGGGGATTTACAGGGTATAAAGCGGATCTTTATTTATTGCCAATAGTGACATTGATAAATTTCACAGGGTTAGCATTTTTATTGAGATTACAGCCGGAATATGGTTTAAAACAGTTTGTATGGTTATTGATTTCTTTGATATTATTGATGATTATAACTACATTAGCACGAAATTGCGATATTTTATCTGACTATAAATATTCTTTGGTTTGATGTCGCTTGCACTAAATATATTTTTAGTCGTAGAACAAGGAGGAGCGCAAAGTTGGCTGGGCATAGGTTTTATTTATGTTCAGACTTCTGAATTTGTGAAATTATTGTTGGTATTATTTTTGGCGGCTTTTTTTCTGAAAATTATCGTTTGTTTAATGCAGGTACTAAAATATTTGCTGGTATATAATTACCAGGACCGCGTGAATGTGGTCCTGTTATTGTTAGGTATTGCATTGATCTTATTAATATTTCAAAAAGATTTAGGGACTGCATTGGTATATTTTTGCACATTTTTGATTATTATCTATGTAGCTACCGCGAGGATATTTTATGTAATATTTGGAGGGGCTATATTTTTGATTAGCAGTTTTGTCTGTTATTGTGTTTTTGGTCATGTGCAAGCTAGAGTTGACTCATGGATTAATCCTTGGTTGCATTTTAAAACCAAAGGATATCAAATAATACAATCTTTTTTTGCTATAGCTAGTGGCGGCTTTTGGGGCGTGGGACTAGGACAAGGGAGTCCATGGCTCATTCCAGCTGTGCATACAGACTTTATCTTTGCTGCTATATGTGAAGAGATGGGTTTAGCTGGTGGAATTTTATTTTTGTTTATTTTATTTATTTGTAGAGGAATTAAGATTGCACTGTCTATGTCGGATGAGTTTTTGATTTTATTGACAGCGGGTCTTACAGCTTTGATAGCTTTACAAGTGTTTATAATAATAGCAGGTGTAATTAAACTATTACCTTTAACTGGCATAGTATTGCCGTATGTTAGTTATGGGGGAAGTGCGTTGCTAGCTAATTTTATATTGCTTGGCTTATTGTTGAATATTTCGCATTTATCATCCAGATGAGTTTTTAAGGCTTATCTTTTAAGAAGGGTACAGCACAAAATCCAAAAGGGTTACCACATTCATGGTTTGTAGGTTTTGCTCCAGCCGATGAGCCAAAGGTATCAATTGCAGTGATTGTAGAAAATGCTGGTAATGGTGCGGATATAGCAGATCCTTTAGCGCGGCAATTGATATTGAGAGCATTGAGGTGAAGATATTGATGATAGGTAAATGCTTGGGAGATAGATATGAAATTTTAGAACAATTAGGCGGAGGCGGTATGTCTTTAGTTTATAAAGCTAAAGACAAGTTTTTAAATCGTTTGGTAACTGTTAAGGTGCTTAGATCTGTTTATACTTCAGATGATGATTTCGTTCGTAGGTTTCATCGTGAAGCACGTGCTGTAGCGAGTCTTTCTCATCCGAATATTGTAAATATCCATGATATCGGGCAACAAGATGAGATACGTTATTTAGTTATGGAGTACATAGATGGAGATAATTTGAAGAATTTTATGCAAAAAAATAAAGAAATGAGCTTCGGAGAAGTTGCAAATATAATAGGTCAAATCTGTGATGCGCTACAACATGCTCATGATAACAATATTGTGCATAGAGATGTAAAACCGCACAACATATTGATTACTAACGACAGCCGCGTAAAACTCACAGACTTTGGTATTGCTATAGAGACAACTTCTGGAACTATAACTAATGATGATATGGTAATGGGCTCAGTGCACTATATATCGCCTGAACAGGTTAAAGGTGAAGTTGCTACTTTTAGTTCAGACATTTATTCTTTGGGAGTTATACTTTATGAAATGCTTACAGGAAAGTTGCCGTTTACAGGAGATACTCCAATAGCTGTTGCGTTAAAGCACGTACAAGAAGAACCAGAAAGGCCATTTAAAATAAACCCTTCTATTCCTGAAGAGTTAGAGCAGGTTGTTATGAAAGCTATGGGAAAGGATCCCCAAAAAAGATATGAGAGTGCTAAAAAACTTAAAGAAGAATTGGAGGCAGCAGTTGCTAAAACTTCTGATAAATTTGTAGTAACAGATGATTTTTCCACAAAAATTTTGCCTGCTGTAAATGAAGAAATGAATGAAAAAGAAGAAACACAAAACGATGACAAAAATTCCAAAAAAGTTATCAAAAGAGCTAAGATTATCAAGATAGCTTTAATGATCTTTTCGATTGTATTGAGCATTGTAAGTGGAGTTGCACTTGCGTTTTTTAAATACTTAGATGTGCGCGAAGTAGAAGTTCCTGATGTTGTAGGGATGCTGGCTTATGATGCAGTAGTGATTTTAAAAGAAAATGGATTGGGAGCAGATATAATCGAAGTACATGATGATACGGAAAAAGGTAAGGTAATTAAGCAGAAGCCAAAAGCTGGTGTTTTAATAAAAGAAGGGCGAAATGTTGAGCTTGTGGTAAGCTTAGGGCCTAAGCTTGTAAAATTGCCAGATGTGCGTGGGGATTACTTGAGCGATGCGCGCATATCTTTACATAATGCAGGTTTTAAGTATACGATAAAAGAAATATTTAGTGAAAAACCTGCTGGGGTTGTGTTAGAACAAAAACCTTTAGGTGGAAAACACCCTGTGAATACTGAGGTGGAATTGACGGTAAGTAAAGGACCAAAGCTTGTTGTTCATAAAATGCCTGATTTAATAGGGCTTACGATTGAAGAAGCCAGATCAAAGCTCATCGGGCTTAATCTGTTGCTTGATGAGCCTCCTGATGAAGAGCCAAGTAAAAAGTTTTTGAGAGGAATGATAATGGAGCAGAATCCAGCACCCGGCGAGGATATAACTGAGGGCTCTGCAGTATCAGTGGTTGTAAGCAAAGGGCCAGGCCCACCGCTAAACAGTGCAAGAGTAGAAATATTGCTTGAGGATGACTTGGAAAACCCTAAAGTTCGTATAACTGTTACAGATATCAGGGGTGAACACGATGTTTACTTAGCTGTTCACTCACCTGGAGAAGTTGTAGTGAGAACTGTGGATTACTACAGTCCAGCTGTTATTCGTGTATATATCAATGATGTTTTGAAGCAAGAGAAGCATCTATAATTGAGAGGTGATTTGAAAAAGGGTAGAGAGGTGAATAGATGAAAAGGTAAAAAGGTTAAAAGAACAAAAGATTAAGAGATGAAAAGGTTAAGAGATTAAGAGATTAAAAGGTTGGAGGGTCAGAAAGATAAATGAGGTTTAAGGATATAATTTATAGGGAAGTAAGGAGCTGTTTATGCTTGAAGGTATTGTTATAAAACTGTATAAGGGGTATTACTATGTTCGAGTTGATGAAAATAAACTGACATGCAGGTTACCTGGAAAGTTTCGGTTTAAAAATCAAGATATATTTGTAGGGGACAGGGTTAAGATTAAGCAAGCAGAAAACGACACTTATGTTATTTGTGAGATTTTTGAAAGGCAAAACAGGCTTTTAAGACCCCCGGTGGCAAATGTGGAACAAGCTGTTATTGTACTTGCTGCGCACAAACCTGAAGCAAATTTAGAGTTGCTTGATAGGCTTTTGGTATGGGCTGAATATGAAATGCTAAATATAGTTATATGTCTTAATAAAATAGATTTAGCTGAAGAAAGAGAATTAGCTTGGCTTAATGTATACAAACAGGCAGGCTATACAACTCTTTTAACTAGTGCTATAACTCGTGCAGGCTTAAGAGAGCTAAAAGAGTTGTTTTGCGGTAAAATATCAGTATTGGCAGGGCAGTCTGGTGTAGGTAAGTCGAGCTTGCTCAATGCTTTGTATCCTAAGCTTAATTTGAGCACCGGCAGTGTTAGCAAAAAGACCGGACATGGCAGGCATACCACGCGTCATGTAGAATTAATACCCTTAGACGGAGGTGGATTTGTAGCGGACGCTCCAGGTTTTTCAAATGTTGATCTTCCTGATATAGAACCTAATGAATTATCGGATTACTTTAGGGACTTTAGGAGGTTTGCTGGAGAGTGTCGATTTGATGATTGCATGCACAAAAGAGAACCTCGCTGTGCAGTAAAAAAAGCACTGGAAAGTGGAGAAATAAGTGATTTGCGATATATGAACTACTTGCGGTTTTTAAACGAACTTACAGAACGAAAAAGGAGATATAGGTAATGAGTATAAAATTAGCACCTTCAATATTGTCAGCTGATTTTGCGCACCTAGCAAGAGATGTTAAGAAAGTAGAAGATGCAGGGGCAGAATATTTACATATAGATGTTATGGATGGACAGTTTGTACCCAACATAACCATAGGACCACTTGTTGTAAAAGCTATTCGCCCCCACTCAAAGATGTTGTTTGACGTTCACTTGATGATAATGGAGCCAGACAGGTATATTCAGAATTTTGTAGATGCAGGTGCTGATATAATAACAGTACATGTAGAGGCGTGCAGGCATTTGCACAGGACGATTACAATAGTTAAAGAGTCAGGTATCAAAGCAGGCGTTTCGCTAAATCCAGCGACACCGATAGAACTCGTAGAACATGTATTGCCTATGCTGGATATAGTGCTTTTGATGAGTGTGAATCCAGGGTTTGGAGGACAAAAATTCATACCGAGTGTGTTAAATAAAATCAAAAAAATGCGAGAGGTGATTGATAAAAATTCATTATCAGCTAAAATACAGGTGGATGGTGGAATAAGCTGCGAAAATGCGAGGGAAGTTGTAAAAGCTGGTGCTGATATATTGGTTGCGGGTTCTGCCATTTTTGGTGCAAGTGATGTAAAAAAAGCTGTTTATGATTTGAAAAAGGCAGCTTCTTTAGGTGTAGGGGAATAACCCTGCTAATTTTTCCGACTTTCGATTTCCCACATCCGACTACTGTTATTGAGGTGGTATATTATATTGGATAAAAAACAAATTAGTATATTGAATTTAAAAAAAATGAAACAGGAAAAACAACCAATTACCATGCTCACTGCTTATGATTATATTATGGCATCAATACTCGATGAAGCAGGTGTAGATATAATACTGGTTGGAGATTCGTTGGGAAATGTGGTGCTTGGTTATGAAAGCACAGTGCCTGTAAAGTTAAGCGATATGTTGCATCATGTAAAGGCTGTAGCAAGGGGTGTAAAGCGTGCTTTAGTAGTAGCCGATATGCCTTTTTTGACTTATCATTTGTCGCTTAAGGATACTCTGGAAAATGCAGGCAAACTCATTCAAGATGGTGGAGCTAAGGCAGTTAAAGTAGAGGGAGGAAGTCAAATAATTGAAGACGTGCGTGCTCTTGTAAATGCTGGAATACCGGTAATGGGGCACTTGGGGCTTACTCCTCAATTTATATATCAAATTGGTAGCTATAAGGTACAAGCTGATACAGAACAAGAAGCACAGCAGTTGATGGAAGATGCAGTAAAGTTACAGGAAGCAGGTGTGTTTGCCATAGTGCTGGAGTGTGTGCCGGCAGAACTAGCTGCTAAAGTAACTGATATGCTGGATATTCCTACTATTGGCATAGGTGCTGGAGTTAACTGTGACGGTCAGGTGCTTGTAACTCATGATTTACTTGGGTTTAAAGCAGGATTTAAACCTAAATTTGTAAAACAGTATGCGAATTTGCATGAAGAAATGATGAAAGCGGTAAAAAGCTATTGCAATGAAGTGAGAGAAAGGAAATTTCCTGCTAAGGAGCACAGCTTCTAAAATTTGGAAATCTTAACTAAAGAACAAGTTGCTTATTATTACGGATATAGCTGATAAGATAACTGTAACGATGAGCCCAATTGACCAGCGCGACTGGGTTTTAAATTCTTGCTTTAAACACTTCATATTTTGTTGCAGTTCTGTCTTTACTTCTTTTACCTCCTGCTTAAACTCAGTTCTTAAGCTTTCCATATCCTGCTTAAACTCAGTTCTTAAGCTTTCTATATCTTGCTTAACTTCAGATTTGAATTCTGTTATTTCTTTTTTATATTCTTTTTTAAAACTTTCAAATTTTGCTTCATATTCTTTTTTAAAGTCTTCAAATTCTGTTTTATACTCTTTCCTTAAATTTTTAATTTCTGTCCTTAAGCCTTCTATATCCTTTCGCAAATCGCTTTCTAATTTGGCTAGCTTTTGAGATAAGCTATGAGTTTCCTGTTGCAGCGTTCCTACTTTGTCGTTTAAGGTTTCAATTTTTTGCTGCAATTCTTTAGCATCTTGACGCGCATTTGCTTCAACAGTCTTTATTTCTTGGCGTATCTCTCTTAAATCTTGTTTAATAGTGTACAAATCAGATTGTATCCAGCTGATGCTGAAAAATCTTTTGCTATATATTTTTGGTTCAAGTTTTTCGTGTTCAGACATTTATAAGACCACCTTTCTCGAATAGGGTCATATACTATTTTTTTAAACTTTTAGCTAAATTGATGCCTTCCGTGTAAGCTTTATCTAATATTTCTTGATCATTCAACACTTCTCCTGCTTTAAAAAAGCCTGTTGCTGTAAGCTCACTTACAACTTCGCATCCGAGCGTTTCCAAAGGAAGCCGCATGGCATCTAATGCCATTTTTACATATTTGTTATCTTGTTGTTCACATACAGTGTATATTAAGACTTTTTTGTTTTGTGGCAGTAAACTGTGACGTTCTTTGCGATTTTCAGGATTGAAATAATGAAGAGGATACATGCGATCGAGAAAAATTTTCATTATAGCAGTTACATTATAATTGTGCATAGGAGAACCCAGTATAAACCCTTGAGCAGCTTTTAATTTAGTTATTAAAATTTGCATGTCATCGATGTGTGCACGACATGTTCTAGTTGTACGACACCCTTCACACGCTAAGCAAGGCTTTAGATGTAAATCCTTTAGATTTACAATTTCTGTAATAACACCTTGAGACTTAACACCTTTCATCATTTGATTCATCAATATCTCTGTATTGCTGTTTTTTCTTGGGCTAGCGTTAATACCTATAACATAATAGATTTTTGAAGCCAATGGAATCACCAGGCTATTAATTATACTTAAAATAGTAAGCTAATTATATCATACCTGTATGTTTAGTGAAAAATTTTTATTATAAAGTTGCTGAACTTATAAAAGAATTCAAACAATTTATGAAAGAAAATTGGCATCATGTAGCTATACAAGAAGTCAAGACCAATGGAAAAAGTGACATGTTTGTTGGAAATGATATTCAAATAGAAGCAATTATAAAATTAGGACCTATAAGTCGTGAAAAGGTAATTGTTGAAATTGTGTATGGAAAAGAAAATGGTAATGAACTTGAAAATATCAATACAATTTATATGGAAAATGTTGAAAAAAATTACAGATGGGGTTTATCGCTATAAAGGAGCTATTAAGTTATCACAAGGTACTATAGGGTATACAGTTAGAGTAAGGCTGTCTAACGGATATTTTGCCCACAAATTTGAGTTACCACTTGTCACTTGGGCGGAAAATTTTTAGTTATTGTCAAAAGTTTAAATGGGTGGTATAATATCAACAGGTTTTTTAGAATAGAGCATTGCATTTATAATGGCTCAGAGTTTTAGTGGGGTATTTTTTGATTGACTAATGCTGTATAATTAAGAACATAATTATGTTATTTGAATTTATTAATAATGTGAGCTATGTAGCTCATATATTATTTATAGCAATGGTGCTTCTGGGTGCAGTAAATTTTGCTGTGCCGTGGGAGCATTTTTAATTTATGGCAGTTTTGTATACAATTTTAATTTTTTAAGGAGGTGGGGCATAATTAATAGTTTTAGAGAGCTTTCTGATAAACAAAATAAGGTTAAGAATATGCTTTGTTAATTCAGAGGATCTTTAAAACTAAAGTTTTTTGGTTTTTATCAATATTAATTTTCATTAAGGGGGGTAAGAAAATGCAAAGAAAATTAGCTTTGTTGTTATGCTCTGTCATGTTAATTGCTGTTTTTGCAGCAGGTTGCGGTGGAGATCAAAAAGCTTCAACAGATGCGGGAGAAGAAGCTAAAGTTGAAACAAAAACTACCTTGGAAAAGATAAAAGAGAGAGGAAAAGTGATAGTAGGCGTTAATAACCAGCTTCCAGGCTTTGGATATTTAGATCCAAATGGTGAATATACAGGTTTTGATGTTGACTTCGGTCGTGCGCTGGCTGCTGCAATTTTTGGTGATCCAAATGCTGTAGAGTTCAGGCCACTTTCAGATCAAAGGCGCTTTACAGCACTGCAGATGGGAGAAATAGATGTTTTAATTAGAAATACTACATGGACAATACACCGTGATACGGCTTTGGGCTTAAACTTTGGTCCAACGACATTTTACGATGGTCAAGGAATGCTAGTTCGTAAGGACAGCGGCATAAATTCTTTAAAAGACCTTGATGGAAAGCGCATAGGGGTATTAGCTGGTACTACTACTGAGCTAAACCTCACAGATTATATAAGAAAGTTAGGCATAAGCGCTGAGGTAGTTACTTTTGATAATGTTGATGCTGTAGTTGCTGCTTATAAAGAAGGCAGTGTGGATGCGTGGACTAGCGATAAGTCTGCATTGTTGTCTAGAATGGCTACATTGTCAAATCCTGATGAGCACAAAATACTTCCTGAAACTATGTCAAAAGAACCTTTGGGTCCTGTGGTCAGAGAAGGCGATGATCAGTGGTTTGATATAGTTACATGGGTTGTTTTTGCGACCATACAGGCTGAAGAATTTGGAATAACATCGCAAAATATAGATGAATTTTTGCAAAGTGAAGATCCATCAATCAAAAGGTTCTTGGGATTGGAAGGCAATTTTGGAGAAAATCTTGGATTAGAAAATGACTTTGTTGTAAAAGTTATAAGAAATGTAGGAAACTATGGCGAGATTTTTGACCGTCATTTAGGGCCAGATACTGTATTTGGTTTGGAACGCGGCATAAACGACTTATGGACAAATGGAGGGCTTATGTATCCTCCACCATTCCGTTAATTTCTAGAAGTTGCAGGCTGGCTTAAAAGCACTTTTAAGCCAGTCTGCAAAAATTATTCAAAAAATGTTGCTGGTTATAATTATAAAGAGGTGTATAAACATTTATGATACGAAATACCACTACTCCTTTTTGGAGAAGCAAACGAATTATATCTATCTTGATTCAAGTGGTGTTTGCTTCAATTGTAGCTGCAATGTTTGCTTATTTTATCAAAAACACAATAGATGGTATGGAAGAAATAGGGATAAAGCTAGGGTTTGGTTTTTTAACTCAGCCAGCAGGATTTATGATAGGAGAAAAGATAATAGATTATTCGCCTGCTGACAGTTATGCAAGAGCAATTTTAGTTGGGCTTACTAACACTTTAAAGGTTGCAATTGTAGGCATTATATTGACCACCATTGTTGGGGTTGTTGTAGGTGTTGCACGCCTTTCATCCAACTGGCTTGTAAACAAACTAGCGGGGCTTTATGTGGATATCATACGAAACACACCTCTCTTAGTGCAAATTTTTATATGGTATTTTGCAGTTTTTTTAAACTTTCCCAAGATACAGGAGAGCATATCATGGGGGGGAATAGTCTATTTTAGCAACAGAGGAGCAGCTATACCGTGGATTGAAACTACAGAAGCTTTGTGGACTTGGTGTATTTTTTTATTTGTAGGAATCATAGCATCTATATATTTGTGGAGAATTAAAACAAAAAAACAAATTGAAACAGGCAAGGAACAAAAACCGACTTTGTGGGCAATGGGAGCTATGCTATTTTCAGCAGCTATAGCTCTTATAGTGACACAAAAACCGCCTTTTTATTTAAGCATACCTGTGATAGATGGCAGCATGTTTGTTGGGGGTTATAGAGTTACGCCGGAATTTGCAGCTATATTGATAGCACTTGTAGTATATACTTCTACATATATTGCTGAAATTGTGCGGGGTGGAATTTTAGCAATACACAAAGGACAGACAGAAGCGGCTAAAGCCTTGGGGTTTAAAGATTTTGACATACTGAGGCTCATAATCTTTCCACAGGCTATACGCATAATAATTCCACCAATTACTAGTCAATACTTGAACCTCATAAAAAACTCAAGCTTGGCTGTAGCAATAGGATATCCTGATTTGTTCAACGTTGGTAATACTATACTCAATCAGACTGGAAGAGCTATTGAAGTGATTACCATAATCTTGCTGATTTATTTATCGTTTAGCTTGATTACTTCGATCATAATGAATATATTTAACAGATATTATAAGCTGGTGGAGAGGTGAAGAAAAGTGAAAACTAATGATAATAAACATAATAAACATGAAGAAACATCTCCACCTAAAGAGTCGATAAACATAATGGAATGGCTTAGACAGAATTTATTCAGCAGCTATATGAATACAGCTTTAACCATTGCTACAACAATACTGCTGTACCTGATATTAAAAGAAGTGTTTTATTGGGTCTTTATAACAGCAGATTGGTCAGTTGTTGCTGTTAATTTTAAGATTTTAATGGCAGGGCAGTACCCTGATAAAGAATTATGGCGCGTTTGGCTGGCAGTGTGTTTTCTGTCATTGACTTTGGGAGTATCTTGGGGCACATGGAGAGGTGTAGCAGCGCATATTGCCATAGCTTTCATTGTGATATATGCAGTTACAGCGCTTATGCCTTTTGTGTCGGTAGAAAGCAAGATATGGCTTTTTGTCAATATTTCTTTGATTTTGATCAGCAGCGTATTGGCAAGGAAACTTAAATTCATAAAAAAACTTGCTCTGCCGTGCTGGATTTTGGTATTTCCTGTTACAATATTTTTGCTGGCTGGCTTTGGTATTTTGCCAACTGTTCCTACCAGCTTGTGGAGCGGGTTTTTGTTGACTATATTGCTGGCTGTTGTAGCAATTGTAGTCTCGTTTCCAATCAGCGTTTTACTTGCAATAGGCAGAAACAGCAATTTGCCGCTTATTCGATATTTTTGTATTTTTTATATAGAATTCATAAGAGGAATACCTCTTATAACTGTGTTGTTTATAACGCAGCTCATGCTGCCGATATTTTTAGGTGGGAAAATAGAGATTGACAGCGTGGTGCGGGCGATGATCGGGCTTACGATGTTCAACGCTGCTTACCTAGCGGAAAACATAAGAGGTGGACTTCAGTCGATTCCACGCGGGCAGTATGAAGCAGCAAGTGCATTGGGCTTGAGTGCTACAATTACGATGATATTTATAATTATGCCGCAAGCGTTAAGAGTGGTCATCCCTGCAATGGTGGGGCAGTCCATATCTATATTCAAGGATACTTCTTTGGTTGTTATTGTAGGGTTAATAGACTTGCTGGGAATGGGAAGAGTAATAATTTCTAACCCGGAATTTTTAGGCAAAAACATGGAAGTATTTACTTTTATAGCATTGGTATTCTTAATATTCTGCAACATGATGGCGTATGCTAGCCGAAAATTGGAAGAAGCTATGGGATTAGGAAAGAGGTACTAATAGTGCAGTAAATTTGTGGTGAAAAACAGGAAGGTGGAGAGAAAACTTATGCCTGTGAGCATAGCTTTAATAAAAAAACTAGATAAAGTAGATGCTCCATTGCGAGAAGTGTTATTTGCTATGCTGGAAGAAATGGAAAAACAAGGAGCACAGAGGGACGAACAAGTTACTAAAAGAGAATTTAATGAACTAAAAGGAATTGTAAAAGAATTAGCAGAAGCACAAAAGAGAACAGAACAGGAAGTAGCAAAACTTGCATCAAGCCTTGAGAGAACGCAGCAGGAAGTAGCAAAACTTGCATCAAGCCTTGAGA
>JAJOKN010000040.1 GCA_021129815.1 Desulfotomaculum sp.
ATCAAACAACTTCTTTGATTTATAAGTAACACAATTTCTATATTTTCCATATAATCTTTATAAAATAAAAGGGAGGGATTTATATTGGGTAAATATGGTGGATATAAAAATTTTTACTCTGACTACTATCACCATTATGACTGCGCTTTCATAGTTTTTTTAATTCTTATTCTATTGAACTTTAAAATTATTTTTTTACCCAATTTTTAATTATTTTAAGCAGCTCTTCTCTTCCTGCCTTTGTCTTTGATGATACAGGAACTAGAAAGTGCCTTGTCTGTAAATCCAATACCTTTTTTATCTGCGTTAACTGCTTGATAATTTGATTTTTAGACAATTTATCTGTCTTAGTAGCAGCTACTGCGACTGGTAAATTATAATAGCAAAGCCAGTCATACATTTGCTGATCCAACTCTGAAGGAGAATGACGTACATCTACTAACATTATTATCCCACACAGTTGATCCCGATACTTTAAATATGACTCAATCATATTTTTCCACCTTTTTTTGACACTTTCAGGTACTTTAGCAAAGCCATAGCCAGGCAAATCAACAAAATAAAGCGAACCGTTGATCAAGAAAAAGTTGATCAACTGTGTTCGCCCCGGAGATTTGCTTGTTTTAGCAAGTGACTTTCGATTAACTAACATGTTCAACAATGATGATTTACCGACATTTGAGCGACCTACAAAAGCTATTTCAGGTAAATCACCTGTTGGACAATCATCAAAAGACGATGCGCTGCTTTTAAATTCAGCTGACACTATTTTCATGAAGGTACAATCACTTCTCCTTGATCTATTTTATTTAAATCTCCTTCTTTATAAACTTGTGGTGGTACATCACACGACTGACTGCAAATCTTAGAATCCGCAGGGCGCAGTGCTATATCTAAAACTTCATCCATGTGATCAACAAATTTAAATTTTAACTTGCCTTTAAGATTATTAGGCAATTCTTTCACATCTACTTCATTTTGTCGCGGTAAAATAATTGTCTTTATTCCCGCTCTTTTTGCAGCCAATACTTTTTCTTTTATTCCACCCACTTTTAAAACTTTACCTCTAAGCGTTATTTCCCCTGTCATAGCTACGTCACATCTAACTTTTCTCTTTGTCATTGCAGATGCCAAAGCCACTGCTATAGTTATACCTGCAGATGGACCATCCTTTGGAATGGCTCCTTCCGGTACATGTATGTGCACATCATGTATTTTAAACATCTTTTCTTCTATACCTAGCTCGTCCGCCCGACTTCGTATATAGCTGAATGCAGCCTGTGCTGACTCCTTCATCACATCTCCAAGCTTACCTGTCAAAGTAAGCTTACCTGTTCCTTTATATGTTGTCACCTCTATTGTTAGAGCGTCCCCACCTACTTCTGTCCATGCAAGCCCTGTAGCTGCTCCTATTTCATCTATCTGTTCAGCGAGGTTATAATGAAACTTTGGAGCACCCAAATACTTTTGCAAATTCTGAGTAGTTATGTTGACTTTTTTGTTTTCTCCTGTCACTATCTGCTTAGCTGCTTTTCGACAAAGCGTTGCAATGTTACGTTCTAAGTTCCTAACACCAGATTCGCGCGTATATTCTTGTATAATCTTTCTTATTGTGTTTTCAGATATGCTCACAGAATCATCTGGCAATCCATGCTTTTTAATTTGCTTTGGAAGTAAATACTGCATAGCAATCTGCACTTTTTCCTCTTCTGTATACCCTGAAATATTTATTACTTCCATTCTGTCCAAAAGCGGGCGCGGTATATTATATACGTTATTAGCTGTAGTAATAAACATTACATTTGAAAGATCAAATGGGACCTCTATGTAGTGATCTGAAAAACTATGATTTTGTTCAGGATCCAGCACTTCTAACAATGCAGCTGAAGGATCCCCTCGAAAACCCGAGCTCATCTTATCAATTTCATCTAACAAAAATACAGGATTCTTCGTCCCGGCCTGCTTAAGCCCTTGTATTATTCTGCCTGGCATAGCTCCAACATAGGTGCGCCTATGTCCGCGAATTTCTGCCTCATCTCTTACTCCACCCAACGATATTCTCACAAACTTTCGTCCTAATGCCCTAGCTATAGAACGACCCAGAGAAGTTTTTCCTACACCAGGAGGTCCCGCAAAACATATTATAGATCCTTTTATTTTTTTAGTTAATTTCTGAATAGCAAGATACTCTATAATGCGTTCCTTTACTTTTTCCAAGCCATAATGATCTTCATTCAATATTTTCTCTGCTCTTTTTAAATCCAACTTATCACGTGTAGCTTTATTCCATGGTAAAGATATTACCCAATCTAGGTAATTCCTAAGCACACTTATCTCCGCTGACATCGGCGGCATTTTTTCAAGTTTTGCTATCTCTTTTAAAATCTTTTCTTTTGTAGATTTTGGCATCTTAAGCTTTTCTACCTTCTCGCGGAGTTCTGCTGCTTCAGCTGCACGATCTTCTTTATCGCCAAGCTCTTTTTGAATAGCTTTTATCTGTTCACGAAGGTAGTATTCTTTTTGAGTTTTCTCCATCTGTTTGCGCACTCTCATATTAATCTTGCGTTCAAGTTCAACAATCTCCAACTCTCTCACTAAAAAGTTGTATAGCTTTTCCAATCTTTTAACAATTTCAAACGTTTCCAATATTTCCTGTTTATCTACCACCCTAAGTGTTAAATGCGAAGCCACAATGTCAGCTAAACGCGACGGATCATCAATATGTGCTATTGAAATAGAAACTTCAGGTGACACTCGCTTAGATACTTTGACATATTGATCAAAATAATGCACTAAATTTCTCATCAAAGCTTCAACTTTATTGTCTTTTTCAAATTCTTCTTCATACTGTTCCACTAAAACCTTAAAGTATGGCTCGCTGTGCTGACATTCTAAAACTTTTGCTCTTGCAATCCCTTCAACCAAAATCCTTATATTTCCACCCGGTAATTTAAGCAACTGCTTAATTTCAGCAACAGTACCTATATCATAAATATCTTCTTTTTCAGGCTCATCAACTTGCGGTTCTTTTTGAGTAGCTAAAAACACATGTTTGTCATCTGCCATAGCTTCTTCAACAGCTTGTATAGATTTATCACGACCTACATCTAAATGTGTTGCCATATGTGGAAAAACCAAAGTACCTCTAAGTGGTACAAGTGGCAGCACTCTTTCATCAGTTCTCATATATTTTACACCTCCAATTAGGTACACTAAAAAACTTTTAGTACCAATATTTAAAATTATTATCTAAATAGTCAAAAAACTAATCGATAAAATAAATTTGAAACAACATTAAAATGTTATATAAGTATTCTATCACAACAGCAATATTTATGCTATAACAATAATTGGTCAATAAAAAAAGGGGAGTAACACTCCCTCCTTAAAAATCAAAACCAGCCAGGCTTTTTACAAAATTTTACACTATTATGTGGTTTGATCAAGCGCTTTCTTCTTTTTTGCTTTTCCGCCCACTAGAAGTCAATAACACAGGTGGTTCTTTTTTTTCAATGCAATCTTTTGTAATTATGCACTTAACTATATCTTTCCTCGACGGAATATCATACATAACATCGAGCATTATCTCCTCAAGGATAGCTCTTAATGCACGAGCACCAGTATTGCGCTTAGCTGCTTTTCTAGCAATGCTCTTCAGCGTACCTGGTTTGAATTCCAGATTTACCCCATCCAACTCTAACAATTTTGCATATTGTTTAGTCAAAGCGTTTTTAGGCTCTGTTAATATGCGAACTAAAGCATTTTCATCTAAAGCATCCAAGGTTACAATAACAGGCACCCTGCCTACAAACTCTGGTATCAAACCATATTTCAATAAATCTTCCGGCATTACTTTTTTCAATATATCGCCTATTTTCTGTTCCTTATTCGTTTCTATCTCCGCTCCAAAGCCCATTGTTTTTTTACCTATACGGTTTTGAATAATTTTATCAATACCATCAAATGCCCCACCACAAATAAACAAAATATTTGTAGTATTTAACTGGATAAACTCTTGATGCGGATGCTTTCTACCCCCTTGAGGCGGCACGCTTGCTATTGTACCTTCCATAATCTTTAGCAGTGCCTGCTGCACTCCTTCACCTGAAACATCTCTAGTAATTGAAGGATTTTCCGATTTACGAGCAATTTTATCTATCTCATCGATATAAATAATACCTTTCTCCGCTTTATCTATATCATAATCTGCAGCTTGAATAAGTTTAAGCAAAATATTCTCTACATCTTCACCAACATATCCAGCTTCAGTCAATGAAGTAGCATCAGCAATTGCAAAAGGCACATTTAACAATTTCGCCAGCGTTTGCGCCAAAAGAGTTTTGCCGCTTCCAGTAGGTCCAAGCATAATTATATTGCTCTTTTGTAATTCAACATCACCTATTTTGCCGTCCAAATTTATTCGTTTATAATGATTATACACAGCCACTGCTAACGTTTTTTTAGCTTCGTCCTGCCCTATTACATATTGATCTAAAAACTCTTTGATTTCTTTTGGGCTAGGTATTTCTCCCATGTCAAAGTTAATATCTTCACTCAGCTCTTCCTCGATTATGTCATTGCAAAGTTCAATACACTCATCGCATATATAAACACCTGGACCAGCAACGAGCTTTTTAACTTGATCCTGTAACTTTCCACAAAATGAACACTTAAGCTGACCCTTTAATTTGCCCCTATCTTGCAACATCACACATCACCTCTTTATTTCTCTTTTTCTTTTTTCCTCCGAGCATATATAACTTCATCTATGATGCCATACTCTTTTGCTTGTTCTGCAGACATAAAATAATCTCTTTCTACATCTGCAGTAACCTTTTCAATAGGCTGACCTGTATGCTTTGAAATAAGCTTATTCAATATATCCTTCATGCGCAAGATCTCACGGGCATGAATATCAATATCTGTAGCTTGACCCTGAACCCCACCTAACGGCTGATGAATCATAATACGCGAATACGGTAGAGCAAAACGCTTTCCTTTTGCACCTGACGCTAACAAAAATGAAGCCATGCTAGCTGCTTGCCCCAAACAAATAGTCGAAACTTTAGGTCGTATGTATTGCATAGTGTCATAAATAGCCATCCCAGCAGTAATTATCCCACCCGGTGAGTTGATATAAAGATGAATATCTTTATCTGGATCTTCTGCTTCTAAAAACAATAGCTGTGCTATAACTAAATTTGCTATACTATCATCAATAGGAGCACCAAGAAATATTATCCTGTCTTTTAACAAGCGCGAGTATATATCATAAGCACGTTCCCCGCGACTTGTTTGATCAACAACAATAGGTATTAGATGAGACAATTAACAAAGCCTCCTTTTTCATTTTTTATCAATACATAATGCTAATCCAATGTGATACTTATTCAATTGTCTTTTTTGACAATAACAGCATTATCAAGTAAAAAATCAATCACTTTACGTCTTGAAATATCTAACTTTATTATATCTAAATCACCTTCTTTTGCAATCGTCTGCTTAAATTTTTCCAAATCTTGCTTTAATCTTTCAGCAATTTCAGATATTTCCTTATCCACTTCTTCATCGCTTGCTTTTAAATTTTCTGATTCAGCAATTGCATCTAACACTAAGCCTTTTTTAATAATAAACTCTGCTTCATCTCTTATCTTTTCACGTATATCTTCCAACGTATAATTGAATTTTCTCAAATAATCACTTAATTCTATTCCTCTAGCACGTAATTCATGATACATCTCTTCTACCATTCTATCCAGCTGACGCTCAATCATACTATCTGGTATTTCCATCTCTGAATTAGATATAACCTTTTTTATCAAGTTACGTTGAACCTCAGAATCTACTTTTTGTTCTTTAACTTCTCTTGTTTTATTAAATATATCTTTTTTAAGTTCCTCTAAAGTATCAAACTCACTCACTTCCTTTGCAAACTCATCATCTAACGGCGGCAACTCATATCTTTTTATTTCATTGAGTTTAACATTAAAACTCGCTTCTTTTCCTGCCAACATCTCTATGTGATAATCTTTTGGAAAAGTAACTTTAATTTCTCTTTCCTCTCCAGGCTTTAAGCCTAAAAGTTGATCTTCAAATCCAGCAATAAAACTTCCAGATCCAATCGTTAAAGAATAATTTTTAGCACTTCCATTATCAAAAGGCTTGCCATCAATATAACCTGTAAAATCTATTATCGCTACATCACCATCCTGCAATTCACCATCATTTACAACTACTAAATTCGCATTAGCTCTTTGTAAATATTCCAATTCTTTTTGTATTTCCTCATCGCTAACTTCTACAGAAGGTTTCTCAACTTCTATACCTTTATACTGTCCTAACTTAACCTCAGGTTTAACATCCACTTTTAATTCAAGGACTAGCTTATCAGATGTATCCTCAATATTTTCTATAACAGGCTGTGATACAGGAGAAATATTTGACATTTTTACAGCTTCTCTATAAACATCTGAAAAAATATCCTCTATTGCTTCATACCTAATCTTCTCCTTACCAACATAACGATCCAGTAAAAATTTTGGAGCTTTACCTCTGCGAAATCCTGGAATATCAATTTCATTTGCTATTCTCTTATAAACCCTATTCAATGCACGCGCAAAGCGTTCGTTGTCAAGTTCAATTGTCAACTTAACTTTGTTCTTTTCTATTTTCTCTGCAACAGCTCTCATTATTACAGTATTCCCCCTAATTATTCTATTAATTTACTTTAACCTTAAAATACTTAAAAAATTCTTTGCAATATTAAAAAAATTCTTTGCAATATTAAAAAAATCCTGCACAACATATACTCTAACGTGGTATATGGCAATATTATACCATAACTAATGCAACTTAAAAGCCATACAAAAAAACCAGAGGGGGGATATAACAACCCCTGGCAACCTTTTAAATTTGGTGCGGATGGTGGGAGTCGAACCCACACGGGAAAACCCACTGGATCCTAAGTCCAGCGCGTCTGCCAGTTCCGCCACATCCGCATCTAAAAATCCAATGACATAAAAACCACCTAAACAACAAAAATAAAATTGGTGAGCCATGGTGGACTCGAACCACCGACACCCTGATTAAAAGTCAGGTGCTCTACCAACTGAGCTAATGGCTCACATGCTATAATTTAAAATTTGGCTGGGGCGGCTGGATTCGAACCAACGAATGGCGGTTCCAAAGACCGCTGCCTTACCACTTGGCTACGCCCCAACTTTATCAAATGGGGTGGATAATGGGACTCGAACCCATGACCTCCAGAGCCACAATCTGGCGCTCTAACCAGCTGAGCTATACCCACCACAACTCAAAAAACTGAAAACACAACCAAGCTTCTTAATCAACACGTGATATGATAACAAATAACTATCATCATGTCAAGCATAATAAAAAAGTTTTTTGTAGAAAGGCCAGAGGTTCGTTCACAAAAAATAAAAAAATTAAAACTTCAAAGTATTTGCAAAAAACAACCACTATAAACAAAAACCAATACAACATTTTGTAAAACATTTAGAAAGAAAAAGCAGTGTCTTTGGATCTTTAAGAATATAAAGACACTGCAATAAATTCAAAATATTTAAAAAATTATCAAAACATTAAACAAAAAAATAAAACATTGAACTACCAACAACATTAAGGTTTAATCGATGCGCTCCACTCCTCTGCTTCTCCTGCTGCAGCCTCTACACTTCCATCAACCATCAAGCCATCAGCTACTATTTTAGCACCACACTCATTTAACTTTGACTCTAACATGTTAACAGCTTCACAAAATGTATCTGGGTATAACTCACTATCTCCTGGTCCAAATACAGCCGCTTTTTTATCTTTGAAAATATCTTCAGTCATATTTTCATAGAAATCAATAAAGTCTTCTTGTAATTCACCATCCCCCCAAGTAGGGCATCCTAAAACTACTAAATCATAATCTTTCACTTCATTGATATCCACATCTTTAACGTTTTTTACTGTAACATCCCATCCAGCGCTTTTTAAACCACTTTCTACAAAATCCTTTAATTGTTCAGTATTGCCTGTTGTTGAACCATAAATCAAAATAGCTTTGCTCATTTACATCATCCTCCTAAAAATTAAATTAATTTTATTATTGAATATTGTGATTGAATTGATCATGATGTTTTTTATCACCTTGTTTTAAAAACTTAACTATGCTGCCTACTTTTAACCACAGCATAGCCTTGAATCCTTAAATACTAAATACAATTACTTATTTGGATCAAACTTAAGTGCTAACATTATTATAAATGGCAGTAAAAGAATATAAGCCAACCATACTAAACCTGGCTCCATCAGTATCACCTCTTAAAAAATCATTATAATGATAAACAATCTTACCCCATTCAAATTTTACTTTAGTTTGTATTTATAGTCAAGTATAAAAGATTGAAAATACAATGTCAAATTCTTATAGCATTTAATTATGTAATTTATTGACTTCTTTAAATCATTATCAAGTATTTTTTATTTAGATCTCAAATGATTAAAATCTAATTAATTTTTCTCTATTTTTCAAAACTTTCTTAAAAAAACATCATCCCTACTTGCGCAAAGATACCCCCTATTAAAAATGCAAGCGTCATGGTAAGTACAAGCACTTTAACAGATGCCAAAATACCAAACTCTCTCGCTACTATCGCTATTATTGCAACACATGGAACATAAAACAATCCAACAATTGATCCTACAAAAAGCTGCAAGGTAGTCAGTTCCATATCTATAAGTGGTGCAACTGCTAGCTCTCTTCGCAAAATCCCTAAAATAAGTGGTATAGCTGCCTCTTTTGGCAGATTTAACCATCCTGTAACCAGTGGGCTCACAAATTCCCCAAATATTTTCATAATACCGGTCTCATACAGTAAAGCTGCTATAGCTATGATTGTCATCATGGGCAAAACGCCATCATTTATAAATCTCTTTATCCTCATCCAAACTTTTTTAAGCACTACTTTTGCACTTGGAAACAGCAGCTCTGGTATTTCCATCAGCACTGGAGGAGTGCTTCCTTTTACTAATTTATTGGTAACCAGCCCTGCAGTAATCATAGCAACAAACGCCAGTAAAAATACCATAAACATCACAATTACAGACCTTTCTGCCAATAAAGAAATGAGTGCTCCTGTTTGAGATATACAGGGTACAGATACACACACCATAACTGTTACTATCCATCTCTCCTTAAAAGAGCCCAGTGTTCTTGTAGATAAAATAGCCGGTATCCCACATCCATATCCTAACGATATCGGAATAACACTAGAACCATGCAGTCCTACCCTATGCAAAAGTCCATCTAAAAGACAGCCTAATCTAGGCAAATATCCACTATCTTCCAATATACTCATAACAAAATAAAATGATATTACATACGGTAAAACTAATGTAAATGGCCATTCTAACCCTTTAATCAAAAAACCATACTCCCCAATTAAAATATTCTGTATAACACCTGGTGGAAAAATAGCTTCAACTAAACCTATTATTTCTGGGATAATCATGCCTCTAACAAGCGGCAGCAGTACTCCTTGCCTCAGTCCCATACCAATGCCTATAATCAACCCAAAAGCCACACCTAGAATCAATATTGCAAGCGGCAAACCTGGCCACGGTTTTATAAGCATTTCATCAAGTCTTTTTCTAAAATTTTCAACATCAATATCAGCTTTTTTTACTACAAGCTTTTTGCTTAAATGTTCTGCTTTTTCCCAACGTGCATCTTTATTTTTTTCCCAATTTACAGGAGGTTTTTTAGGATCGTTTATTGCTTTATAAATAATCTCTTTCAGTTTTTCTAAGCCTTCACCTTTAACTGCTACAGTAGTAACTATTGGCACGCCAAATTCTTGTGAAAAAACATCAATATCAACATCATACCCTTTTTCATGCAATAGATCTACGCGATTTATAACAACTACGGTAGGTAAGACTTTTTCCAATACTTGCAAAAGCAAATATATTCCTGCTTCCAGATTATTAGCATCAATCACGCATACTACTAAATCAGATTTTTTATCTAACATTTCAACTGCTACTTTCTCAGCATCATTAGTCGCATCCAATGTATATGTACCAGGAACATCAATCAGCTCAAAGCTTATATTTTTTATAACTGCATTGCCTTTTGCAAAATCCACTGTGGTGCCTACATAATTTGCAACAGATACATTCAACCCTGTAATCTTATTAAATATAGCGCTTTTTCCTATGTTAGGTGTACCTATCAACAATACTGTCTTTGCTTTTTTTTTGTTTGTCCATGTTTTCTACTCGTCACCTACTAACTTTATTTGTTCAGCTAACGAACGACTTACAGCAATATTTCTGTTTCCAATTGCAACAATTATAGGTCCCCCAAATGGCGCAAGGCTTTTAGCCTTTACTCTCTTTCCTTTTCTAATTCCCAATGAAGGCAACAGCGCCTCATCTGGAATATCTGCAATTACAGCTTCTTCCTCTGTAGAAAGGTTAAGCATTGTAAAATTATTTTTATTTCCTCTCTTTCCTGCTCTATGCCTTTTTTGTTTACTGTGTTTTCCAAGCATTTTTTTGCCCCCTTTTATTTGTCAAGTTATAATAAAAATTAAATAAAAGTTTGTCCTACTCAATTTTTAGTTATAATAACAGATTCTTTTCCCAAAGGCTGCTTTACTTTAATAGCTTTACAAGAAAAACCATTTGTCTCTACAGGTTGATACCAAGCCTTAAGCCACCAGCTTCTCGGGTTTCTATAAATAACCTTTCCTCCACTTTTTAAATCAGCAATTACTTTTCTAATAATTTCTTCCTTAGGATAAACTATAAATGATATCCATACGGCATCATACTTCGAACAATCTACTTTTGTTCCATCTATTTCCTTAAACTGTATCTTTCCCTCCAAGCCAATTTTTTTTACTACCTGAATTGCTTTTTCAATAGCACTACTATCATTATCAATTGCATCGACTAAAAAACCACTTTTTGCTAAGTAAATTGAAGTAAGTGGTAATGGGCCACTTCCTATATGCAATACTTTAGACATAGGCTTCAACGCTGCTGCTTTTATTTCTTTTAATACCATCTTTCGATAGAAAGTACAACCATAAATGTTCGCAAAAAACTTAACTTGCCCCCCTTTTTCACAGCACTTTAATATGATTGACGTTATATTATTGACATCAATATTAAAGCGCTCTAAATAATCATAAAATTTAGTTTGTATCTTTGTGCCATTTTTCAATGTTAATAAACACCCCTCTACTTTACTTGAATTTAGTTCTAAAATCCCCCTTTAAACAGCTATAACCATAAGTTATATAAATGGTAGCCAATGCTGACAAAAACAGCGGAAACCAGTAAGTAACTAAACGCGATAACAAAGCTACACTAACACCTTCTGCAAACGAAGCATTTGCTTTGTCAAACATAACTGCCATTGAGGCTTCAAAAGATCCTAACCCTCCTGGCAACAGTGGAACTATACTTATTAAATAAGCGATATAAGTAATTGCAGCAGTTGAAAACAAATCAACATTAATATCTAACATTATAATTATTAAATACACTTTTAAAGGATACAAAATCCAAATAAACAAAGAAAGCAAAAACAACATCAGCTGTTCTTTAGTGTTAACCATTTGTCTAGAATAATATACAGAATATATGATAAAACTCTTCATATTCTTAACTTTTTCTAAAAACCTTGTTAATAAGCTTTCTCTTTTTTCATCTTTTTTTTCTTCAACGTTGTACAACATGTTATTCATTTCGCTGTCCTCATTTATATTATTTTTCAACTCTTCCGAAGGTTTATAAAACCTGACTAAAATTACAATAAATAAAACCAATACAGGTAATACAAAGTACAACTCATATGGCAATTGCATGTTAAATAACGACCACACTAAAAACAATATGCAAATTGTTCCAAAAGGAATCAAAGTAAAGTATTTATCCAACAACAGTATAGCTGTAAGCTTTTTATAAGGTAAAGGTGTATGCTTCCGAAACAAATAAACTTTTACCGCCTCTCCTCCAAGCTTGCTTGAAGGCGTTATGCTTTCTACAAAACTTCCTGCTAAAAGTATGCTAAATGTTTTAAAAAAACTTATGTCATTGTACAACTTACAAACAAGATAATGCCATCTGTAAGCAACCAGCAATAAAGTGATTACTTGTGAAATGAGCAATAAAAAAAACCAGCAAATATTTACTTTTGATAGAACAGATTTAACATCTTTCCATCCTGTCCAAAATATAATTCCTATAACAATTAAAACTCCAAAAGTTAGTAAAATTAACTTTTTGAAAGATATACGCTATTCACCTGCCTAAAAACTACCAGCTTTTAGTAAATAAATTATTATTCTCAAACAAAAATTAAATATTACTAAAACTTAAGCAATCTCATTTTATATATAACACTGAGCTATCAAAAGTCTTCATATCCTGATTTACCATTTTAGCAATTGGATAATCTTTTGGCAAATTATCATAATGCTTTTCTACAATTTTACTCGGTTTTCGAAATACTATTCGCCCACCTCTAGCAGCTTTTTCTAATAACTTTTCCAACAAAACTCTCTTCGGTTCTGCCTGCAAAGCTACTAAAGCTACGGTAAAATTAACAGGTATACACTTAGCACCATCACATTCTAAAACCTTTATATTTTCAGATAAACCTAGCTGTTCTATACAGGCACGCGCATGCTCTACTGCTTTTCTGTCTCTATCTATAGCATACACCTTTGCCTTCGTTTTTCTTGCTATATGAATAGCAGTAAATGGTATGCCACCACAACCTATATTTAATACTATATCATTACTATTAATATTTGCCAGCTCAATTTCCCTTTGAACTACGTCCTTGTAATAATAAATATATAACTCGGATAGAAAAGAAGTCCTACTGGCTAAAATTTCCCAAAAGGCTATTAAAGGTTGAATTATTACCATTCTCTCCACATCTTCTTTCTATAAGACATAGTAAAAAATTGAGCACTTCTAGAAACATCAATAAAAAAACATATTTATAATATTCATTGTCATTATACAACTAACAAAATTATATAACTCTAAAACTTTTTTTGTCAAACCATGCTTTAAAATTACAATTATTGTAAAACTGCGTTTTAAAACTACAACAATTATTATTGATTAGTGTGTAATAAGATACGTTTTTTATTAAATAGGCAGTCTTTTATCTGGATTTTTGCTATACATCACTTTACCAGAAAAGTATTCTAAATAATATAGCTGCTTCGGCTGAAGTTTTAATGTTAGCATTTTCAATACCATTTTCTTCTGCATAAGCTACTATGCACAGTGAATTAAGAAGCAAAGCAATAATAATCTTTACTAAGGCTTTTTTCATTTTGACTTAGTTTTCTCCTCTGCAAACAAAAATTTCATAAAATATATTCTGTTTAATAGGTTATTATGCCTAAATGGAGGAAACTCAATGCTTGTAACATTTTGGATATAAATCTTATCTGTCAATTACATCATATATTAACTTAAACCTCTCTTCAACAGGCTTTTCTGGTTTAATTTCAAAGCTAAAAATTAGTCTTTTCTTTGCTAATTCTATTTTCTCTCTGTCATTGGCATATAAAACAGCTAAAACTTCCCCTTTTTCTACCATGTCACCACTTTTTTTGCCTAGCATTATGCCAGCAGCATGATCTATATCGTCTTCCTTTTTGCTTCTACCCGCCCCGAGCTGCATGGCTGCTTTGCCCACTTCATCCGCCAAAATAGAATGAACATAGCCAGAGCTCTCTGATAATACAGGTTCTTTAATCTTTGCTTGTGGCAACTCATCATAATTTTCAATAAAACTTGTGCTGCCATTTTGAGCTCTTACAAATTCCTCAAACTTATATATCGCACTGCCATCATCAATCAATTTTTTTAAGAGAGCTTTTCCTTCTTCTGTATTTTTTACAACACCAGCTTGTTCAACAATATGCGCACCTAATTCTAAACACAAAGCTCTTAAATCATTAGGCCCATTTCCTTTTAATGTTTCTAAAGCTTCTATAACTTCCAGCGCATTGCCCACTGCAAATCCTAACGGCTGATTCATATCAGTGATAAGCGCTACAGTGCGGCGCCCTACTTGTTTTCCAATTTCAACCATAGTGCGCGCAAGTTCATACGCATCCTTCAAATTTTGCATAAAAGCTCCTCTGCCTGTCTTGACATCCAATACGATAGCATCTGCTCCTGAAGCTATCTTTTTACTCATAATGCTAGAACTTATCAAGGGAATGTTATCAACTGTAGCAGTAGCATCGCGAAGTGCATAAAGCTTTTTATCAGCAGGTGCAAGCTCAGCTGTTTGCGCAATAATCGCTATGTTTATTTCTTTAACTTGTTTTATAAATTCATGCTTTTCCAAATAAGGATTAAAACCAGGTATAGATTCAAGCTTATCAATAGTTCCTCCTGTATGTCCAAGTCCTCGACCAGACATTTTAACTATCGGCACGCCAGCAGCAGCAACAAGTGGTGCTAACACCAAGGTTGTTTTATCTCCTACTCCACCTGTGCTGTGTTTATCCACTTTTATGCCCGGTATTTCACCCAAATCAAGCATATCACCAGAGCGCGCCATAGCCATGGTCAAATCCACCGTTTCTTTATGAGAAAGTCCATTAAAACACACAGCCATAAGCCAAGCAGACACTTGATAATCTGGGATTATGCCACTCGTGTAGTTTTCAATGATATAGTTGATTTCCTCTGTTGAATGCTCCCCTCCATCGCGCTTTTTTTTGATCAAATCATACATCTGCATAAACCTCGTTCACCTCACTCAAAAAACTATTACCCACATCAAAAGGGATGCTAAAAATATCAGCCACTGTAGCAGCTACATCAGCAAAAGTATCTCGCACTCCAAGGTTAACTCCTTTTTGTACATAATGTCCATAAACCAAAAGCGGCACGTACTCTCTGGTATGATCAGTCCCGGGATGTGTAGGGTCGCAGCCGTGATCTGCTGTCAGTATCAACAAGTCATCTTCATTCAAAGCACTCACTATTTCAGGAATCCTTGCATCAAATTCCTCTAATGCCTTTGCATACCCATACACATCATTTCTATGCCCATATAATTGATCAAAATCAATCAGATTAGTAAAAATCATACCGCTAAAGTCTTTTTTTAAATAACAAAGCGTTTTATCCACCCCATCCATATTATTTTTCGTGTGCTTATGCTCTGTAATTCCTCTGCCAGCAAAAATATCTATAACCTTACCTACCGCAATAACTTCATAGTTATGCTCTACCATCAAGTCAAGTATTGTTTTCCCAGGTGGCTCTAGCGAAAAATCATGTCTATTAGGTGTTCGCTTAAAATTTCCTGGTTTTCCTATAAAAGGACGAGCAATAACACGTCCCACTGCTAACTCTCCTGTAAGCATTTCCCTTGCTGTTTTGCAAATATTATACAGCTCATCAAGCGGTATTACCTCTTCATGTGCAGCGACTTGAAAAACGCTATCCGCCGAAGTGTACACAATTGGTTTTTGGGTTTTCATATGTTCTTCGCCCAACTCTTCAATTATCTGTGTACCAGGAGCAGCTTTGTTCCCCAATATTTCTCTTCCAATGCGCTTTTGGAACTCTTTTATAAATTCTTCAGGAAAACCATTTGGAAAAACAGGAAAAGGCTTGTCCAAAATTATACCAGCAATTTCCCAATGCCCAGTGGTAGTATCTTTGCCAGCTGAGCGCTCATTCATTTTGCCATGCGATGCAGTTGGTTTATCAACTGAATCCACTCCTAGTATGTGATCTATATTTCCAAGCCCCATTTTTCTTAAATTCGGTAAATTTAAGCCACCAACAGCTTTGGCAACATTTACAAGTGTGTTGCTCCCCTCGTCACCGTATTTATGAGCATCAGGCAACGCCCCTATACCCACGCTGTCCAAAACTACTAACACAACTCGTTTTATTTTTTTATGCATTAAAATGCACTCCTTAAAGCCTATTTTCTAATAACTAACTTCATCAGCCAATTTCTTCCATAAATCATCAAACGCACTAATGTTCTCTTTTATCGTTGCATATACTTCCATAGCTGTTTCAATGTTGTAAGTGTGTGTTGTTAAGTTTCTAGCCTCAAGCAGCTTAAGCCATTGTTCTTCGCTTTTAATCCATCCCATTTTATAAGCTAACTTAAAACACCCTCTAGGAGATTTACACTCATAACCGATTGTCTTCGCTATGAGTTTTATCGATTTCCATGCCATTTCAAAGCTAAATTCAAATCTTTGAATCGCTGCATCCAAAGCTATATCTATTTTCATCGGGTCATATTGCAAAGCAAATTTTAGTTTTTCTACAGCCTTCTTAAAGCTTTCAAGTTGCAAATTTACTTCTGACATCGATCAACACTCCATCTCGCATTACAATATCCTTAAATTTCTCATTTACCCGATTCAAATCCACTATATCTATGCTTTTAAGAGTAGGAAGTTCTTCTACCTTTTCCTTTATCTTTGCCATTACATCAAGCGGTATCTTTTTTTTATTGTAAATTGCAATATCAAAGTCAGACCTTTCTTTGGCACAACCTTTTGCTCTTGAACCAAACAGAAAAACTTTAGCATCTGGAAGATACTCAATTATTATTTTAGCAACTGCCAAGGGTATCTCGTCTGTATTTAAAGCTTTTAAATTCGCTATTCTTTTCATAACTATTCGCCTGCCCCAAAAAATTTCAACATCTTCTAAGCTCTTGGATGAAATTTCAAATACTCTTTTTTCAGTTTAGCTTTAGTCAAGTGCGTATAAATTTGCGTTGTAGATATGTCAGCATGCCCCAGCATTTCCTGAACAGCACGCAAGTTAGCACCATTCTCCAACAAATGCGTAGCAAATGAATGCCTGAATGTATGAGGTGTAACTTGTTTGTCGATAAAACATTGATCTAGATACTTTCTAAGCAGTTTCCAAAACCCCTGTCTTGAAAGCCTTTTACCTCGATTGTTCACAAAAACAGCTCCTTCGTTTTTGTTATGTTTTACAAGTTTAGGTCTTCCAAAGCGCAAATATTCATCCAGATACTTTAATGCCACTTTGCTCACTGGTATTATTCTCTCCTTTGAACCTTTTCCCACACAGCGCACAAATCCTGCTTTCAAGTTAATATCTTCAATATTCAGCGATACAAGTTCAGACACCCTCATACCAGTAGCATACAAAAGTTCAAACATGGCTTTATCCCTTTTTCCCAATGGTGTATTTAATTTTGGCTGATTAAACAGCTGCTCTATTTCCGAAAGTGTCAGTACATTAGGCAAATATTTATTGAGTTTAGGGGATTCCAAATTGTCAGCAGGATTAAAGTCAAGTACACCTTCATTCAACAAAAATTTATAAAACGTTTTAATAGCAGCTAACTTGCGGCAAACAGTTCTTACCTTAAAATTACTCTTTTGTATTTTCATTAAAAAACCGATGATGTGAAATTTATCAGTATCTTTCCAGTTTTTAATACCCTGTTCTTGCAAGTATTCAAAGTACTGCAGCAAGTCTGTATTGTAAGAATTCAAAGTATTATCAGAAAGTCCTCTCTCTACTGATAAATAATGAATAAAAGATTCTATATCTTTTTTCATTAATAATCCCCCTCAAAAGGCTTAACAACGGCATCAAGTTTTTAGATATTTTCTAGTAATATTTAATATTTTCTATTAAAGTAAATCCTAAAGCAAATCCCCTTACAAATAGCAAAGCTAGTACAACAGGAATGCCAATTATAGTTAAGCCAAATATGTAAATCACAAATATAGTTATAATATTCCTCCAAATACTCAATTGAACCGCTTGAACATTATCAATCTGCAAACTCGGTATTTGCTGAATAAAAAAATCAAAGTGCTCATTTATTTCCTTGATTTTATCAGGCTCTACATGATTAACAGCAAAAACACCAAAAGTAATACCACTTGCCAAAAAAACAGAACAAGTGCACATAATAACCAATTAGTTCGAAATAAATTAAAAAATATATCAAAAATAATATTTAGTTACTACAAGCAAGCTTAACTATTTCTATAACTATATTTGCAGTATTACACAGATCATCTATTTTTATATTTTCATCAACAGTATGTACTTTATTCATTCCAATTCCTAAAACAGCACAACTAATTCCTCGTTCATTGAAAACACTAGCATCACTCCCTCCACCAGTATGTGTGAGTTTCGGAGTAAGCCCTATTTTTCTAGCAGCCTGTACCGCATATTCTACTACAGGCGAATTTTCACTTAGTTTAATTGCATTATATTCTCTTGTAACTTTAATAATCACTTCCGCATTAAATTTTCCCACTTCTGTTTTCAATGTTTCACACATATGTTTAGTTTGCAGCTCAAGTTTTTTAACATCCAAACTTCGCGCTTCACCTTCTATGTAAGTATGATCTGGAACTATATTTGTTGCTTTTCCGCCTTTTATAATGCCTATATTTGCTGTAGTTTCAGAATCAATGCGACCAATATTCATTTTAGAAATTGCTTTAGACGCTGCAACTATTGCATTGACACCATTTTCAGGACATTGCCCTGCATGAGCAGCTTTACCTTTAATATTTGCTACAATGTTATTATGTACTGGAGCTGATACTATTATCGTGCCAGGTTCTCCATCGCTATCCAACACATAACCAATTTTGGCATTTATACGACTGTAGTCCAACGCTTTAGCCCCTTTAAGCCCGCCTTCTTCCCAAATAGTAAATACTATTTCCAATTCACCGTGTTCTATATCATTTTCTAAAATAACTCTTATCGCTTCCAATATCGCTGCTATTCCAGCCTTATCGTCCGCTCCCAATATTGTGTCAGTAGAAGATCGAATTACTCCCTCCTCAATAATAGGTTTTATGCCACACCCTGGTTCTACTGTATCCATATGCGCGCTGAATAGTAACACAGGAACTTCCTCGTTCTTTACATTGCCAGGCAAAGTGGCAATTAAGTTACCAGCAGTTGCTCCTACTTCTCCTCCTGCATTATCCTCATATACATCTAACCCCAAATGAATAAGTTTCTGTTTTAATAGTTCAGCTATCTGTCGTTCCTGTCCCGATAGGCTATCAACCTTAACTAACTCTAAAAATTCATTCACTAATCTTTCCCTATTAACCATAATCAACTACCTCCGTCCAAGTTTATCAATAAAATTTAAAAATTTATTATTACTTATGAACGTTGTTATTGAATATTTTTCTGCAAATAAATGAATAAAAATCAAACAAGCTAAATAAATCAATTTGAATAATTCACCTAATACCAAATATTGCTGTTATGCCAATAACAACCCCTAAGGCATTAGACCCTGTGTCTCCCATCATAACATATGATTTTAAATCCCAGTATAAGTATACCAATAAGCTACCAATTATCAACGATAAAGGTAATATGCTGTAACTCCAATCCGCAAACAATAAAATAATCATAGATAAAAATAAAAAGGCCTTTCCTGCACGTCCCGGACGTAAATCCAATAAATTTATTACATTTATTGACAGAACAATTATGAATACATTAATAATTATATCAACACTAGATTGAGTATTCCAATCAAATTTGCAAGACATAAATGTAATTGATAACGCTAATAATCCACAGCAATTACAATTTCCATAATCTTTTGTTTTTTTCTATACTTTTAAAAAAGCTTAATTGTACTTCAACTAAACTCATAGTTTTTTACACACATCTTGTAAAAGCCATAATATGCACCGACCCAAAACCATCTTAAGTTCTATTTTACTTAATTTGCAATATAAAAATACCATTTGAGGTGACTTATGTGATTGAATACGCCCTTTTATATATAAAACAAGGCATCATTGGTGTGTCATGGACAGAAATTGGACTATTCAAATTAACTCTGCCATACAACAATGCTGAGGCTGCAATTCACAATCTTACAAATACCAATGCCAATCAAGATTTAAATATACAGGTTTTTACCAAACCAAATTCTACAAACAACAGCAATAAGCTTATAAAATCACTGCACATTGAGTTAAACAATTACTTCAAAGGAAAAAAACACGAGTTTAATTTTCAGATCGATTTAAACTGGTGCACTGATTTTCAAAAGCGTGTTTTTGAAGTTGTAAAAAATATTCCATATGGCTGTACACTTTCTTACAAAGAAATAGCTCAAAAAATAAACAAACCAACAGCAGCACGGGCTGTTGGAAATGCACTGAATAAAAACAAATTACCCATTATTATACCCTGTCACAGAGTAATTAACTCTAACAGAACATTAGGGGGCTTTAGTTATGGGACCGCATGGAAGGAAAAGTTGTTAAAATTAGAAAAAACAACCGCTAAATGACGCACCAAAGGCTTAAATTTAAATCAATGGAACATTACTAGGTTTTTAAATAAAATCTAACTTACCAAAGAGAAAAAGCAAAATCAGAAATGAAAAAGACATCCTGCCCACAAAAGGATTGAAGCGGCAGGATGTCGCATTGAACACAGCCCGATCTTGCCTCTCTTAAAACCACTTTAAAATTCGTCTTCCTCATCTCTTAAGAAGTGCAAGAATGGTTTTTCAAAAGGCATTGCATTGAGAATCAATTCTACAAGTCCATCATAATGTACATTGAATTTTTCTGTAGCATCATAGAATTCTAAGATATCTCTTAAAGCCCCTTTGCAGTTTGAACAAGGCGCACATACATACTTAGGAATGCTTTTATCTTCTATTGTATCTTGGAACGCTTCAACAATCTGATGGAACTTCATTCTGCTTGATATTTTATTTCTAAAATCCTCAAAGTTAAATGAATTCATAATTGCAAAGCCTCCGCCGCCACCACAACAATAGTTGTGAACACCATTAGGAGTCATTTCTCTAAATTTAGGAGCAATCATTTTCAAAATTTCCCGCTGAGGCTTTACTATTCCCATCGATCTGACATAGTTGCACGGATCATGTAAAGTCACAGGAAAATTGTTTCTGCTTGGATCGATCCTTATACTACCACTTTTCAATATTTCAAGCATCAACGGAAAACAACTTTCAACTGGTATATTGTCTTCAGGAGCTACCATCCTATCAGTACTTATCATATATGCACGATGAGAATGACCGCATTCACCAACAACTATCCTCTTTACTCCCAACTTTTGTGCAGCTTTTTTCTGTGCTACTCCAATACGGCGCGCTTGTACATCATCATACCATATTCCGTAATTCACATTGTCATAGCCGATAAAGTCATCACTGCACATCGTCCAATTAAGCCCTGCTTCTTCAAACAAAATCGCAAATGCCATTGGGTTCTGTGGCCACGCCATAAACTCACCAGCATTGTGAATGAGCAGTATATCTGCACCTTTTTTATCTATTGGAATTTTATACCTCTTGCCAGTATACTCTTCTATATCATCCTCTAAAAATTCAATTAAATCTAAAAATGCGTCTTTTGTAATACCTGTACTCGAACCTGTCTTAAGCTGTTTCATTGTGCCGCTTTCATGCAATGGCTTAGGTGCAATGCCCATTTCCATGCTGAATATCTTTCTTATCTCTTTAGCCATCAATCCGTTATCCAGCCCAAGCGGACATGTTTGTGCACAGCGTCTGCACAAGTTACAGCGATAAGCTAGTTCTCCTAATCTTAAAACAGTTTCTATATTTATATCAATATCTCCGCCCATAAATTTTGCTAGAAAACTATTGCCTTTTTTATATTTTGTCACTATTTTTCGAAATGCTTCAGAACGGAAAATCGGCCTATATATTTCCATCTCTCCGCTGGATTTGAAAATATGACAAGCTTCCGAGCAAGTATTACACTTCGCGCAATACTCAAACGAAATCATAAGCGGTTGTATCCAACTTCGGTTTGTATCTTCGGACAAAAGCTTATCCACACCGCTTAAAAATTTCTTTATCATCTCTTCCTCTTCTTCTTTTGTCTTTGGACGCTTTAAAGTATCAACTCCGATAAAACCATCTAAAGTAGCACAGTAATCCTCTTTCCAAGAATCTTTAAGAGGTCTAAAATCCGGTTCCATACCCGGTTTATCATACGGCGGTGGAAGCGGCATAAGCTTTTCAACAGTGCACAAAGGCTCAGATGTCTTTTTTCCCAAATCTTGTGGCTTTACATCCTTACAGCTCATTAATTTCTACCTCCAATCTAAATAGTCTATTTTGCTTCGTCACTTCTAGGATCTACTGAAATATGAGGAGCAGACCAAGTTCTTTTTGGCTTATACTGCAACGCTTTTCTTACTTTCTCTCCAGTCTTAGTTCCCTTTAAGTTTGGATCATTTGACCATATAACCTCATGAAATACAAAATACTTACCAACATAATGACTCATCTTTGTCATCGGAATATACAAAAGCAAAAGCCCTAACAAAACAATGTGAACTGCCAATGCTGTTTCATTAGCTATGCTTGGTTCAATAGGTGAGAAAGTCAAAAGCGCTTTGAAAATTTCTCTTCCATAATTAAAAAACGGGTCAGTTACCCATACCACTAAGCCCGAAACTGCAACTGCAAATATAAACAGCAAATTAAAATAATCCTGTGGATTTGTGTACTTTCTCAACACTGCATCTTTTTTCCTTTTAAGCACCATTCCTATAGAGCCAACCGCTACTAAAATAGCACCTGAGATTCCCAACAAAAATGTTATATAGTACAATATAGTTCCCCAGCCTCCAGTAGTAGCATTAACGGTAAATCCTACAAGTTGCCCTACCGCGCCCAAAAACGAACAAGCTGTCCACGCAAACAGTACATAAAAGCCTAAATGCATAGCATAGCACAGCCACCACTGGCGCTGATTGTTAACAAACAAAATCTTAATAAATAACATTTCTTTTAGCATGTCAATAATTTCACTAAGATGCGATACTTTTCTCGGCTTTTTATGCCACTCATACTCTTCATAAAAAGACCCTCCATAATGATAGCGCTCTTCATCTCCTATGCCACCTGCCTCTTTAGGCACAGGATACAACTCAAATCGGCTATGCATTGGCATTTTTGCATACTGATAGGCTTTGTATGCTGACAATACTACAAAACCAATCAGTGCAACATAAGTAAAGATTGTTAAAAACACCACAAACATACCCCCTTAGAGAAAATTTTTATAAAACACAAAAAACAAAAACCTTACAAAGCTTCATTTAACACGAGATATAATTACTTCATAAATACCACTTCACTTTCACTCATAACACTTTAAAAAGTTTAAATAAAAATAAAAATATTTTGTTTATTTAGATAATTCTCAAGCATAATTATAATTTACTTTAACTTATTAATCAATACATAAAAAAACACACTTATAACAATTCTTTAAGTATCTTCCCAAATTGTTTAATTGTTGTATAATAATCACTCCACTCTATGCTATGTCTGTATCCATATGGAACAACCTTATCGCTTATATAAAACCCCAGCAAATTCTTTACATTAGTACCCCAAGCTTGTTTTTGCCCAACATTGTCTTTAGTTTCCAATTAAGAACACTCCCCAATCATTTGATAAGTTTTCAA